>NZ_FUKP01000012.1:0-97590 GCF_900163825.1 Micrococcus lylae
CGAGGCGACAGAAGGAGCACCATGACCGAGCAGACCTTCGTCCCCGGCGATCCGCGCGGCTTCGCCGCGCTCGAGCCCGCCGCCCACGAGCAGGGCGACACGATCGCACTGCTGGACGGCACTGTGACCGTGGAGCACCGCTTCACGGTGCCGGTGGACCACTCCCAGACCCTGGCCGAGGCCCGGGAGCACACCGCGGACGGCACGGGCCCGGGCCCCGGCGGCGCCGGAACCCTCACCGTGTTCGCCCGCGAGTTCCGTGCCTCGGACTCGGCCGAGGACGCCGAGAAGCCGTGGCTGCTCTACCTGCAGGGAGGTCCGGGCTCCGGCGGCACCCGTCCGGCACGCCTGGGCGGATGGATGAAGGAGGCGTGCCGCACCCACCGGGTGCTCATGCTGGACCAGCGTGGCACCGGCGCCTCCACCCCGGCCACCGTGGCCTCCCTGTCCGCCCTGTCCCCGCAGGCCCAGGCCGACTACCTGGTCCACCTGCGTGCCCCCGGAATCGTCCGGGATGCGGAGATGATGCGCCTGGCCCTGGGGGTCGAGCGCTGGACCACGCTCGGCCAGTCCTTCGGCGGGTTCTGCACGCTGTCCTACCTGTCCTGGTACCCGGAGTCCCTCGAGCGTTCGCTGGTCACCGGCGGACTCGCCCCCGTGACCGGTCACGCGGACCGGGTCTACCGCGCCACCTACGCCCGGATGCGCGCCCGTGCCGAGGAGTTCTTCGGCCGAGTGCCGCAGGCCGAGGACGGCTGGAAGCGCATCGTGGCCCACCTGCGTTCCCGGGCCGCCGCAGGAGAGCCGGAGATGCTCCCGGACGGCAGCGAGCTGACCGTGGCCCGCGCCCAGATGCTCGGCATGTACCTCGGTGGCAACACCCGCCTGGACACGCTCGTGTACCTGCTCACCGAGGGGCTGGACACCACCGGCGGCACCCCTCGCCTGTCCGAGGCGTTCCGCGCGGCGGTGGCCGGCATAGTCGAGCGCCGCACCCATCCGCTCTACACCGTGCTGCACGAGGCGATCTATGCACAGCCCGACGCCGTCACCGAGGCCACCGGCTCCGCCGCCACGGGCTGGGCCGCCGCGCGCGTGCTCGCCGAGCACCCTGACTTCGACCCCGAGGCCACCGCCGCCGAGAACGCCGCCCCGGTGCCCACCGGCGAGCACGTGTTCGCCTGGCAGGTCGCCGCGGACTCCGACCTCGCCCCACTGGCCGAGGCCACGCAGATCCTCGCCGCCAAGCAGGACTGGGGCCCGCTCTACGACGTCGAAGCCCTGGCGGAGAACACCGTGCCGGTGGCCGCCGCCGTGTACACCGACGACGTGTACGTGGACCGCGACCTCTCCCTGGAGACCGCCGAGGCCGTGCAGGGGCTGAAGGTCAAGGAGTACGGCGAGTTCCACCACGACGGCATCGGCGACGAGGGCGCACGGATCCTCCGTGAGCTCCTCGAACTCGCCGGCGGCAGCCCTGCCCTGAACGACGACCCCACCGACTCGACGACCTGACCCCCGCGACTCACCCGTGACGCAAGCGGCCGCCCACCTCGAACAGGTGGGCGGCCGTCGTCGTGCAGCCGGCGGAGCCGGTGCGGGCCTCAGACGTCCGGGCCGTCCTGGGCCACGATCTTCCGGGACACGCCGCGCGAGTCCGTGGTCGAGGCGTCCTGCAGCCGGGCCTCGTGGGCGGAGCGGATGATCGAGGAGAACGTGTCCTTGTGGTCCAGCAGCTCGTCCTTCCACTTCTGGTCCACGTTCTCGGCCCGCTCGGTCCACTCGTCCATCTTCTCCTCCGCCCTGCGGCGCTCCTCCGCGGGGGCGTCCGCCGGCAGCTTGGAGTACCGGTGCGCGAACTTCTCGGCGTTCTGCAGCGCGATGAGCGCCTTGCCCTTCGGGGAGTACAGGGACACGACCACGGTCAGTGCGAGGACGCCGACGAGGACGAGCAGGGACACGGTGGTCGGGATCTCGGCGACCGGCACGTTCTCGCCGCCGTTGATGAACGGCAGGTTGTTCTCATGCAGGGCATGGAGGATGAGCTTCACGCCGATGAAGCCGAGGATCGCCGACAGGCCGTAGGCGAGGTACACGAGACGGTCCAGCAGGCCGTCGATGAGGAAGTACAGCTGGCGCAGGCCCATGAGAGAGAACGCGGTGGCGCTGAAGACGATGTACGCCTCCTGCGTCACGCCGAAGATCGCCGGGATGGAGTCGAAGGCGAAGAGGATGTCGGTCGCACCGATGGCCACCATGACCAGCAGCATCGGGGTCATGACCTTCTTGCCGTCGACCATGCTGAAGAGCCTGTCGCCGTCGTAGTTCTCGGACGCCGGGAGGAAGCGCTTGGCCAGGCGGACCATGATGTTGTCCGCCTCGTCCTCGGCCTCGTCGCCGGCGAGCTCCCCCTTCAGCTGGGAGCCGGCCACGAGGAGAAGGAAGATGCCGAAGATGTAGAAGACGTCCGACCAGGCGTTGATGATCGCCGCACCGAGCAGGATGAACACCGTGCGCGAGATCAGGGCGAAGGTGATGCCGAACAGGAGCACCTTCTGCTGGTAGTCGCGGGGCACCTTGAAGGACGCCATGATCACCAGGAACACGAAGAGGTTGTCGACGCTGAGCGCCTTCTCCAGGATGTAGCCGGTGTAGTACTCGACCGCGTGCTGTGTGTCGCCGAAGGCGAAGAACACGAGGCCGAACACGAGGGCCGCTCCGATGTAGATGGCGGACCAGACCGCGGCCTCGCGGATGGTGGGGGTGTGCGCCTTGCGCACGTGGGCGAAGTAGTCGAACGCGAGCAGGCCGACGATCAGTGCGATCGTCAGCCCCCACGTCAATCCGTTGATCTCCATGATCGTCGGTGCCTTTCAGCTCCAGGACAGGTGGAAACGACCGCAAGTCTCTCCGCCCGGCGCTCCATGGCGCTCTCAGGCCGCTGCGTCCGGCTCCCGGCGACAGGTGACCGACCATGGTCACGCGTTCCGGTCGCGTGCTGACGTCCGCAGTGTTCGGGATACTCCCCTACGACGCCGACCAGTGTAGCGAAGCGGTCCGCGTGCGGTGGTCAGGTCGGCGCAGGGTCATGGTGACCGCTCAGGCGGGGCGCCGCCCGTCCGGCTGGTCCGTGACGAACATGTGCCCCGGGGCGTGCGTGATCGCCCACGGAGGGCGTGACAGCTCGAGCGCGCGCTGCGGGGTGACGCCGCAGGGCCAGAACACGGGGACGTCACCCGGGTGCATCTCGGTGGGGTCGCCATAGTCCGGGGCATCCAGGTCTGCGATGCCGAGGGCCGCCGGATCGCCGACATGCACCGGCTCACCGTGGGCCAGCGGCACACCGGCGGACACGACGGCCGCCCGCGCCACCAGCCGCGGCGGCACCGGCCTCATGGACACCACCAGCTCCCCCCTCATGCGGCCGGCCGGGCGCAGCGGCACGTCGGTCCGGTACATGGCGACGTTGCGGCCCTGGTCGATGTTGCGCACCGGCACGCCGGCCGCCTGCAACGCCGACTCGAACCCGAAGCTGCAGCCGATGAGGAAGGCCACGGCGTCCCCGGTCCAGTGGGAGGTGGCGTCCGCCACCTCGCCCACGAGCTCGCCGTCCCGCCAGAGCCGGTACAGCGGCAGGTCCGTGCGCAGGTCCGCGCCCGGTGCCCACGGCGTGGTGGGATCGCCCGCGTCGGTGACGTCCAGCAGCGGCATGGGGGCTGGGTTGCGCTGGGCGAACAGGAGCATCTCGTAGGCCCAGTCCGCGGGCAGGACGATCATGTTCGCCTGCGTGAAGCCCGGTGCCAGGCCCGAGGTGGGCCGGACGAGGCCGCCCCGGAAGCGAGCGCGATGGGCGGCGGGAGCCTCGGAGGCGGCCTGCGGCTCCTGTGCGAGGGCGTCGGCGGCGGACGTGTACGGGTCGGTCATGGGGAGGGCACCTCCAGAAGCGGGCCGTGGGCGGCCGCGAAGATCAGCAGTGCGGAGACGAAGGCCAGGCCCCAGCTGGTCAGGGACCCGACGAGGAACTCCTCGGCGCGGGAGCCCTTGCCCGCGTCCGCGGAGATCTCCGGGAAGCGGACGATTCCCTTGGCAGCCATGAGTGCCGCCACCACCTGATAGGCGCCGGCCAGACCCAGACCTGCCAGGAGCAGACGCTCGACCGGGCCGATCCAGCGGCCGCCGCGCAGGCCGGAGTCCGGGGCGCCGGACTCTTCTGTGGTGCCGGTGGACGCGTCGGCCCCGGCTGTGGGAGCGTCCGGGGGCACCTCGACGGCGGCCTCGCCGGTGGTCTTGGATGCGGCGTCATCGCGAGGGTCGTCTGCAGGCACCTGGGCGGGGGCTGGCGGCCCGTCCTGGGTGGACGGACGGCCGGCGAGGACGAGGACGTCACGGGTGATCCGGTTGCCCGGCTCGATGAGGAACGCCAGGGCACCGAGCACCACAGGCCATCCGGACCCCAGCGCCATGTGGAGGCCGCCGTAGGCCACCAGCTCGAGGCCGGCCAGCAGGACGAGCACCGCAACGAGGACGGGCGAGGCCCAGGCGCGTGTCCCGGCGGCTGTCCAGGCCGAGCCCGCCCCCAGGGCCAGGGCGCCGGAGAGGAGGACGGGGGCGGCGTCGAGTCCTCCGGAGCCGCCGTGCCCGCCGAGGGACGCGGTGAGGGCCACGAACACCAGGGTCAGCAGGACGACCACCGCGCCGACGCCGAGACCGATGAGCCGGTGGCGTGCGGTGGGGACCGCCCCCGGCCCGCGACCGGCCAGCAGGGCCACGGTGAACTCGGCGGCGGCCAGGCACAGCAGGACGACGCCGATCATCGGTGCTCCTGCCCCGTCCGGGTCGGCCGTCCGGCGGCCTGCGCCAGCAGATGGTCCACGTCCACGAGCATCCGCCCGCCGGAGCGGGTCAGCGACTGCGACACGGCGGACTGGCTGATGCCCTCGGCCTCGGCCACGTCCTTCTGGTAGACGCCGTCCAAGGTGGCGCGGACGATCCGCCGCTCCCGCGGCTTCATCGCTCCGATGAGGTGCTCCAGCAGGCGGGCCGCCGCCGCCTCCAGTCCGGGCACCGCCTCCCCGTCCTCCGCAGCGTCCCCGGCGGCGGAGCGCACCTCGAGCGTGGCCGCCTTCGCATCCCGTTCGTGCCCGGCCTCGATCGCGGCGCGCGCGGACCACCAGGCGTCGCCGTCCTGGATCGGTCCGCCCTGGCCGTCGGCCAGCGCGGTCACATGTCCGAGCCCGATGCCGAAGCGCAGGCGCACCGGCTCCCGAAGGGCCAGCATCACCCGGAGCAGGGCGCGCAGTGCGGTGGGCAGGTCCGGGTAGACGGCCTGGAACTCGTCGCCGACGGTCGCCCACGGCGGGACCTGCCCCGCGCCCGGGGCCGGGGGCTGGTCCCCGGCTGTACCGGCACTCGTCTCGTCCGTCCCCGCCTGCCCGTCCGCATGCGACGAAGCCGATCCGCAGACCTGCCCATGGGCCTCGGCCCAGGCGTGCAGCACCTGCTCCTGCGCGGATGCACGGTCCGGGAGCAGTCGCGACCCGACCAGATCCGCGATCACCGCCACGGCCGGCACGGCCCCCTGCTCGGTCATGACATCACTTCCTGACTGATACTGACATTAGTATAAGCGTGACGATCATGGCGCAGGGTGGCGAGCACTCCCGCGAGGCCCGCCAGGCAGATCACACCGCCCACCACGGCGAGCCCGTGGAATCCGATGACGGCCATGATCAGCCCGGACAGCGCTGCCGCCACCGCGGCACCGGCACCCATCCCGGCATCCGTGACGCCCTGGACCAGCACCCTGCGCGGGCCGGCCGCATGCTCGGACACGTAGGCGGAGCCTGCCACCGTCACCAGGGACCACCCCAGACCCAGGAGGATGAGCGCGACCGTCACGGCCCCCCGGCTGCCCGGCCAGGCGAAGGCCGTCACGCAGGAGCCCAGCAGCACGCCCTCGCCCAGCGCCATGGTCCTGAGCCGCCCCCAACGGTCGGCGAGCAGGCCCACGAGCGGGGACAGCGCGTACATGCCGGCGATGTGCAGCGAGATGACCAGCCCGATCACCACGAGGGTGTCCGCGTCCGTGTGATGGTGTCCGGCCGCCGCCTGACCGGCATGCCCCGCGTGCTCGGCGGCGGCCAGCTGGGACAGGTGCACCGAGGTCATGGCCATGATGCCGACCATCACGGTGTGCGCGGCGACCACGGAGCCCACGCCGAGCAGGAGCCTGCGGCTCGCCACGGTCACCTTGAGGCCGTCGCGGAGCCGGGGTGCGGCGACCTTCTCGGCGGCCTCCTGGCCCACCTCCACGTCCGGGCGCAGGTGCAGGGGGTCCGGCCGCAGCCCGATCTGCAGGACGGTCACCGCAAGGACCATGCCGACCAGGGAGAACAGGAAGGGTCCGGAGGTCTCCGGCAGCCCGAGCGCCTCGGCGACAGCCGAGCCGGGTCCGATGAGATTCGGCCCGGAGACGGCGCCGACGGTGATGGACCAGACCACGATGCCCAGGTCCCGCCCGCGGGTGCGGTCCTCGGCCAGGTCGGTGGCCGCGAAGCGCGCCTGCAGGTTGCCGGCACCCCCGAGGCCGATGAGCAGCGCCGCGAGCACCAGCACCGGGTAGCCGATCCCCGGCAACGGCCCCTCGAGCATGGGGGCCACGATCATGCCCAGCGCGCCGAACGCCGCGATGCCGTAGGCCGTGGACAGCGTGATGCGCCGCCCCTTGGCCAGGGCCAGCCGGGCCAGCGGCAGCGCCGACAGCGCACCGGCGAGGGACAGCGCCATGGTGGTCGTGCCCGCCAGCGCGTCGCTGCCCGAGAGCTCGGCCGCCATGAGGGAGCCGACGGCCAGGGCGGCGCCGTTGCCGATGCCGGAGAAGACCTGGCTCAGGGACAGGGTGGTGACGACCCTGCGCTGATGACGTGCCCGGGCGACCCCGTGGTCCCGGCCCATGCTCAGCCCTCCCGCTTCATCTGACGCAGCTCCTTCTTCAGCTCTGCGACCTCGTCGCGCAGGCGCGCGGCCAGCTCGAACTGCAGCTCGGCGGCGGCCTGGTGCATCTGCCGGGACATCTGGGTGATGAGGTCCTCGAGGTCCTTCGCCGGCAGCGTGGCGGCGTCCACGGCAGGGCTCGCTCCGTCCTCGCCCTCGCCCTGCTCGGCGGCGTCGGCGCGCGCGGAGGTGATGCCGCGGCGGCCCATGCCGAAGTCGAAGCCGGACTTCACGCCGCCCATGCCGGAGAGGAAGTCCGCGGTGTCCGCGTCCTCGCGGGCCAGCTGGTCCGTGATGTCCGCGATGCGCTTGCGCAGCGGCTGCGGGTCGATCCCGTGCTCCCGGTTGTACGCGATCTGCACGGTCCGGCGGCGCTCGGTCTCGTCGATGGCCCGGCGCATGGAGTCCGTGACGTTGTCCGCGTACATGTGGACTTCGCCGGAGACGTTGCGGGCGGCGCGGCCGATGGTCTGGATGAGCGAGGTGGTGGAGCGCAGGAAGCCCTCCTTGTCCGCGTCGAGGATGGACACCAGGGACACCTCGGGCAGGTCGAGGCCCTCGCGGAGCAGGTTGATGCCCACGAGCACGTCGAAGGTGCCCTTGCGCAGCTCACGCAGCAGCTCCACACGCCGGAGGGTGTCCACGTCCGAGTGCAGGTACTCGACCTTCACGCCGTGCTCGAGCAGGTACTCGGTGAGGTCCTCGGCCATGCGCTTGGTCAGCGTGGTGACGAGGACGCGCTCGTCCTTGGCCGTGCGGATGCGGATCTGCTCGAGCAGGTCGTCGATCTGCCCCTGCACGGGCTTGACCACCACCTTGGGGTCCACCAGGCCGGTGGGGCGGATGATCTGCTCCACGTAGCCGTCGGCCTGCGAGAGCTCGTAGGGTCCGGGGGTCGCGGACAGGTACACGGTCTGGCCGATGCGCTCGAGGTACTCGTCCCACTTCAGCGGCCGGTTGTCCATGGCCGACGGCAGCCGGAACCCGTGCTCCACCAGGGTCCGCTTGCGTGACATGTCCCCCTCGTACATCGCGCCGATCTGCGGGATGGTCACGTGGGACTCGTCGACCACCAGGAGGAAGTCGTCCGGGAAGTAGTCCAGCAGGCAGTGCGGGGCGGAGCCGGCGGGTCGGCCGTCGATGTGCCGGGAGTAGTTCTCGATGCCGTTGCAGTAGCCCATCTGCTGCATCATCTCGAGGTCGTAGGTGGTGCGCATCCGCAGCCGCTGGGCCTCGAGGAGCTTGTCCTGGGACTCCAGCTCCTGCAGGCGCTCGCGCAGCTCGTCCTCGATGGACGTGATGGCCTTCGCCATGCGCTCGTCGCCGGCCACGTAGTGGGAGGCCGGGAAGATGTACATCTCGTCCTCCTCCCGGATCACCTGGCCGGTGAGCGGGTGGAGTGTCTGGATGGACTCGATCTCATCGCCGAAGAACTCGATGCGCACGGCCAGCTCCTCGTACATGGGGATGATCTCGACCACGTCGCCGCGCACGCGGAAGGTGCCGCGGTGGAAGTCGGTGTCGTTGCGGACGTACTGCATGGCCACGAACTGGCGCAGCAGCGCGTCCCGGTCCATCTCCTGCCCCTGCCGGAGGGTGACCATCTGCTCGATGTACTCCTCCGGCGTGCCGAGGCCGTAGATGCAGGAGACGGTGGCGACCACGACCACATCACGGCGGGTCAGCAGCGCGTTGGTGGCCGAGTGGCGCAGACGCTCGACCTCCTCGTTGATGGAGGAGTCCTTCTCGATGAAGGTGTCCGTCTGCGGGACGTACGCCTCCGGCTGGTAGTAGTCGTAGTAGGAGACGAAGTACTCGACCGCGTTGTGCGGCAGCAGCTCGCGGAACTCGTTGGCCAGCTGCGCGGCGAGCGTCTTGTTCTGGACCATCACCAGGGTGGGCCGCTGCAGGGACTCGATCAGCCACGCGGTGGTGGCGGACTTGCCGGTGCCGGTGGCGCCCATGAGGACGACGTCCTTCTCGCCGGCCTGGATCCTCTCGGTCAGCTCGGCGATCGCCGTCGGCTGGTCCCCCGAGGGCTGGTAGGGGCTGACGACCTCGAAGGGTGCGACGACGCGGTTGATCTGCTGGGCCAGGCTCATGCCAGCCAGCCTACGCGGGTCGGCGGACGCGGTGCGGTCCTCGCCCGCCGTCCCGACGACGTCACCGGCCTTGGGCGCGCCCCTCGCCGCGGTCCTCGGCGGGCTCGGCGGCGTCGGCAGCCGGTGCCTCGCCGGCCGGCTCGTCCCGGCCCTGGGTGGAGTCCGGGTCGAAGCCGTCCCCGTCGACGGCGATGAAGCGGTCCCAGACCTTGTTCGCCGCGCGCTTCAGCGCATCCAGGTCGGCGTCGTTGACCAGGAGCACGTCGGCGGCCTTGCGGCGCTCCTCGTCGCTCGCCTGGGCGGCGATGCGGTGCTGGGCGTCCTCCACGGTCATGCCGCGGTCCTCCACCATGCGGCGGATGCGCTCCTGCACCGGCGACTCGACGACGACGACCAGGTCGTAGGCGGAGGCCTGGCCGGACTCGACGAGCAACGGCACGTCCTGGACCACCACGGCGTCCGGGCCGGCCTCCGCCACGAGCCGGCGGCCGAAGGCGCGGATGCGCGGGTGGACGATCCGGTTGAGGCGCTCGCGGGCGGCCGGGTCGGTGAAGACGATCTCGGCCATGGCGGCACGGTCCAGGTCCCCTTCGGCGGTGATGACACGGTCGCCGAACTCGTCCTGGACGGCGGCGAGGCCCTCGGTGCCTCGGGCGAGCACGTCACGGGCGATCTTGTCCGCGTCCACCAGGATGGCGCCGCGCTCGGCGAACACCCGGGCCACCGTCGACTTGCCGGCGGCGATGCCGCCGGTCAGGCCCACGTGCAGACGGGGACGGGAGGGGTGGGGTGCGACGGTCTCGGTCACGGAAGTCTCTCCTCGGTGGGTCGGAAGGCGGAGGCGAGGGGGCCGTCGTCGTCAAGGGCGCCGTCCCCGAGAGGCCGCGCGCGAGGCGGGCCGCTGTGCTCCGGCCCACAGCACGCTACCGGCCGGGGCCGCCCGAGGGCGACACCGGCCGGCGGCGTTTCGTCCCGGTGTCCGGGACGGTGGCGGATCAGGCGTCGGTGGACGCCGCCTTCACCTGGTCCAGCGCGGGCTGGACATGTTCGGCCCAGTAGGCGTCCACCGCCGCGGAGAGCTCCTCACGGGTGCCGGAGTTCTCGATCGTGGTCCAGCCGGGAGCGTCGCTGGGGTCCCCGTCCTGGGCGTCCGCGTCGATCTCGGCCCAGGCCTGCTCGCGGGTGAGGCCGCGTTCAGCCATGAGCCGCTCCACGCGGGACTCCACCGAGGACTCGACCACGATCACGCGGTCGAAGTCGCGGGCCGAGGAGGACTCGTCCAGCAGGGCCAGGTCCACCACGAGGACCGCGTCGTCGCCGATCGCGGCGGCCCGGCGGTTCGCCTCGGCCTTCACGTGTGGGTCGACGACCTCGTAGAGGCGGGTGCGGGCGGCGGTGGACTCCGTGGTGAGGGCGTCCACGGCGGTCCAGTCCACGGAGCCGTCCGCGCGGACCATGTCCTCGCCGAACACGCCGCCGAGTTCCCGGACGGCGGGGTGGCCGGCCACGAGCAGTTCGTGCATGAGGTCGTCGTAGTCCACGACGACGGCACCGTGGCGCGCGAACTCAGAGGCCACGAGGGACTTGCCGGACGCCACGGCACCGGACATGCCGATGGTGACGGCGGCGCGTTCGGCGACCGTCTTCTGCTGGTGCCAGGTGTTCGGGGTGTGCGTGTCGTACTCCGGCTCGGTGCCGACCTCGAACTGCGGGCGGATGGAGTAGTCGGTGATGTCCACGCCGCCCTCCTGGGCACGGCGGTGGTACTCCTCCGCGGGGAGCACGGGCTTCCACTGACGGGTGCGCATCGGCTTGAGGGAGCCGGCGTCCTCGCGCAGGGCGCGCAGCAGCAGGGCGGCCTGCATGAGGGTCAGGACCATCACCGGGAAGCCGATGACGATGATGACCTCCTGCAGGGCGTCCAGGCCGTCCTCGCCGGCGGTGGTGATGATGGCCGTGCAGACCAGGCCGATGGACAGGCCCCAGAACACACGCTGGCGCCGGGTGGTCTCCTCCTCGTGCCCGGAGGCCATGGCGTCCATGACGAGGGCGCCGGAGTCGATGGAGGTGACGAAGAAGATGACGATGATCAGCAGGGCGAACGTGGCGACCGGCAGGTACAGCGGCATGTGCTGCAGGTACTGGAACAGCGCGGCCTGGACGTTGCCGTCCACCACGATGGTCTGGGTCATCTCACCCGGGGCGCCGGGCGCCGACGCGGTGGACCGGTCCAGCTGGTAGGAGGAGAAGCCGTAGACCCCCATCCAGATGATCACGAAGGCGGTCGGGATGCCGATGCCGGCGAAGACGAACTCGCGGATGGTGCGGCCGCGGGAGATCTTCGCGACGAACAGGCCGACGAACGGTGCCCAGGACACGGTCCACGCCCAGTAGAAGACGGTCCAGTCACCGGACCAGGCGCCGCCGCCCAGGGTGTCGCTGAAGGTGGTGAGCATGGGCAGCGCCTGCACGTAGCGGCCGACGGACTCGACCATGCCGCGCAGGACGTTGAGCGAGGACTCCGCCCACATCAGGCAGTAGAGCATGAAGGCCACAGCCATGCAGATGTTGATGTAGGACAGGCGCTTGACGCCCTTGTCCATGCCGGCCAGCACGGAGGTGAGCGCGGCGGCGGTGATCACGGCCATGATCAGCGCCTGGACCCAGCCGGCGATCGGGGTGCCGAACACGTAGTTCATGCCCGCGTTGATCTGCAGGGCGCCCAGGCCGGTGGACACGCCGATGCCGAACACCGTGGAGACGATGGTGACGACGTCGATGGTCTTGCCGATGGGTCCGTGGATGCCGTCGCCGAGGATCGGCTGGAAGGCGGAGGACACGCGCGGGGGAAGCTTGCGCTTGTACGTGAAGTACCCGAAGCACAGGCCCGGCACCAGGAGGATGCCCCACATGTGGATGCCGAAGTGCAGGTTGGCGAAGTTGATCGCCTGCATCAGGGCCTGGTCCGTGTAGGGATCGGTGCCCTCCAGCGGGGGGTTGGCGTAGTGGTTCATCGGCTCGGCGATGCCCCAGAACATGAGCACGGCGCCGACGCCTGCGGCGAAGAGCATGCCGAACCAGGCGATGCCGGAGTGTTCCGGGGTGGCGTCGTCGTCGCCGAGCTTGACGCGGCCGAAGCGGGAGAACGCGAGACCGAAGGCGAAGACCACCAGGCAGGTCGCCGAGGCGGTGTAGAACCAGCCGATGTCATAGCGCAGCCACTGGGCGGCCACGCCGAAGACCTGCTGGACCGGGCCCGGGAACGCTCCCATGGCGACGGTGAAGACGATGATGACCAGGGCCGAGGCGAAGAAGATCGCGGGCGAGGTGCGCAGCCCCAGGCGGTCGTGAAGGCGCGTCAGGAATGAGTTCATTCGAGTGGGGTGGTGTCGTCGAAACCCGGGGCGGCCGGTCCAAAGGGCCCGCGGCCGGGTGCGGTGCCGGAAGAGCACTGCCGACGATCCTAGGCAGAAGCTCGGCACAGGTCGAGACCGGCTGTGTCAGGCCGGGGTGTCACGGGCCTAGAGTGGAGCCGCCCTAGAGTGGAGCCCATGTCCGCCTCAGACCCAGCCGTCTCCCCTGCCGCATCCGACGCCGCCGCCGGCGTGGTGCGCTGCACGGTGCCCGCCGCGCGGACCCGCCCGGAGGACGGGTGGACCCATGTGGAGCTGGAGATCAGGCGTTCCCGGTTCCTGGGCTTCGTGGCCCGCGTGGACTCCGAGGACGACGCACGCGAGATGATCTCCGCCCTGCGCCGGCGCTTCCACGACTCCCGGCACGTGTGCAGCGCGTTCGTGCTCGGGCCGGACCGTCGCCAGGCCCGCTCCAACGACGACGGCGAACCGGCCGGCACCGCCGGTGTCCCCATGCTCGAGTCCCTGATGCAGCGCCAGACCGGTCCGGACGGCGCTCGCGACCTCACCGACGTCTGCGCCGTGGTGGTCCGCTACTTCGGGGGCGTCAAGCTCGGCGCCGGCGGGCTGGTGCGCGCCTACTCGGACACGGTGAGCGCGACCCTCGACGCCGCCCCCCTGGTCACCCGCTCCCGCATGGCCCTGTTCGAGGTGGACGCCCCCCACGCCGAGGCCGGCCGCTGGCAGCACGAGCTGGACTCCGCCGGGCATCACGTCCACGACGTGCGCTACGAGGTGGACGCCGCCGTGCTGTGCGTCGCCGTGCCGGACTCACCCACCCGCATCGAGTCCCTTCAGGCCTCGCTCGCCTCGGTCACCTCCGGCGCCGGCACGGCCGTGCCGGTCGGCCACGACTGGGTGGACGTGGACGGAGCGGACCCGACCTGACACGCCCCGACGGCCCCGCACCGTGACGATGCGGGGCCGTCGTCGTCCGACTGCCGCTGCGCTCAGCCGCTGGTCTTGTCCGCGGCGTCGCTGCCGGTCGGGTGCTCGCTGCGGCCCCGGTCGGCAGGGCCGGCGGTCGGCACGCCTCTGGGCTCCCAGCGGTCGAACTCGGGCTCGGTGCCCTCCTCGTAGGCCGGTCGCATGGAGTAGTCGCTGATGTCGTGCTCGTCCTCCCCGGCACGGCGGTGATACTCCTCGATCGGGATCACCGGCTTCCACTGGCGGGTGCGGATCGGGGCGAGTCCGCCGTAGTCCTCGCGGACCGCGCGCACCAGGCAGAGCGCCTGCAGGAACATCATCATCGTCACGGGCAGGCCGATCACCTTGATGACCTCCTGCAGCGCGGAGAGCGACTCTTCGCCGGTGGTGGTCAGCAGCACGGTGCAGACCAGGCCGATGGAGATGGCCCAGAACACGCGCTGGCGGGTCGGCCCGACGTCGTCGTAGCCGGAGGACATCGAATCGATCACCAGGGCGGCCGAGTCGATGGAGGTGATGAAGAAGACGGTGATGCAGATCAGCGCCACCACCGAGGTGACCTCGAGCAGCGGGAAGTGGCCGAGGAACTGGAACAGGGAGCCGGGGATGTCCCCCTCCTCCACGATGGTCTCCACGAAGTTCGCCTCGCCGGCCAGCTCGAGCTTGAAGGCGTTCACGCCCATGACCCCGAGCCAGATGAAGGTGAAGGCGGTCGGCAGCAGCAGCACGCCGAGCACGAACTGGCGGATGGTGCGGCCGCGGGAGATGCGGGCGATGAACATGCCCACGAACGGCGCCCAGGTGGCGGTCCAGGCGAAGTAGAACACGGCCCAGTCTCCGGTCCAGTCGGACTCGCCCCAGGTGGTGTTGAAGAACGCCAGCGCCGGGATCATCGCCAGGTACTGGCCGATGGACTCCACGGTCCCCTGCACGGCCTGCGTGGTCGCACCGAACATGAGGATGTAGATCAGCAGGGCGATGGCGATGCTGATGTTGATGTAGGACAGGCGCTTGACGCCCTTGTCCAGGCCGGCGATCACGGACATGAGGGCGACGGCGGTGATGATCGCGAGGATCGCCGCCTGCACCCAGCCGGCGATCGGGACGCCGAACATGATGTTGGCGCCGCTGTTGATCTGCAGGGCGCCCTGGCCCACGGACACGGAGATGCCGAAGATGGTGGCGACGACGGCGAGGATGTCGATGGCCTTGCCGATCGGTCCGTGGATCTTCTCGCCGATCAGCGGCTGGAAGGCCGAGGACATGCGCGGCGGGAGCTTGCGCTTGTACGTGAAGTACGCGAAGGCCAGCGCGGGGACGATGAAGATGCCCCACATGTGCAGTCCGAGGTGGAAGTTCGCGATGCCCATGGCCTCGGAGGCGGCCTGGACGGTCTCCGGCTCGGTGCCGTACATGGGCGGGTCGGCGAAGTGGCTGACCGGCTCGGCCACGCCCCAGAACATGAGGGTCGCGCCCATGCCCGCGGCGAAGAGCATGCCGAACCAGGCGAGGCCGGAGTACTCCGGGGTGGCGTCGTCGTCGCCGAGCTTCAGCCGGCCGTAGCGGCTGAAGGCGATGCCGAACGCGAAGAGGATCATGCCGGTGATGGCCAGGACGTAGAACCAGCCGAGATTGCCGGCGATCCACGCGGCGACCGCGCCGAATCCGGCCTGCATGGCGCCGGGGACGAGCACCATGAGCGCGGAGAAGACGACCACGATGGTCGCCGAGACGAAGAAGATCTGCGGGTTGGTCCGCAGTCCGAGGCTGTTGTGCAGTCTCGTGAGCATTCAGCTGCCTTCCAGAAGGTGGAGTTGACGTGCGATTCTGTGAAAACCTCTGCCCCACCGTAGGGGGACGTTGTGACGTCCACACCCCTCGTGGGCCCGTCAGCGGGGCACAGCGCACACCTGCCGGTTCCTAGGATGGAGGACATGCCCGAGACCTCCGCCGCCCCCTCCGGCCCTGCCTCGCACGGCGCCGCGCCCCGCGCCGCCTCCCGCCCCGACGACGGCCGCCTCCGCACCCCGGACGTCGTCCTGGGTGCCCTCCCGGACGCCTTCACCGCGGACTTCGACTTCGGCCGGCTCAGCCGCGAGCCGCTGCACGGCTCCCGCCAGCGGCAGGCCCACGACGCGGCCGACCTGCTTCTGCTGGACACCCTGGCCGGCTGGGAGGCGACCGGCCGGGACTCCGGCCGCATCGTGGTGCTCCACGACCAGCATGGGGCGCTCGCACTGCCGCTGCTCGCCGCCGGCCGTGACGTGCGGCTCGGTGTGGACGAGGCCTCGGCCGCTGCGTCCTCGGCGGGGAACCTGGAGCGTCTGCGCACCGAGGGCTGGGGACGGCTGACGATCGGCGGCGTGGACCGGCAGACCCTGTCCGGCGCCGACACGGTGGTGATGGCACTGCCCCGCTCCCTGGACGCGCTGCGCCTGACGGCGGCGCGGATCTCCCGCTGGGCCGCGGCCGACGTGCTCGTGCTGGCCGGAGGCCGCGACAAGCACATGAGCCCGTCCATGAACGAGGTGCTCGCCGACTGCTTCACCACGGTGGTGCCCGGCCGCGGCCGGTCCAAGTCCCGGGTGCTCACGGCGGCCGGGCCCCGGCGGGAGCTGGCGGTCCCGGGGCCGGCCACCGGCGTCCATCGGGTGAAGGGACTCGGCCCGCTCACGCTCGTCGGCGGGCCGGCCACCTTCGGCGGCGCCGCACTGGACCCGGGCAGCAGGCTGCTCGCCGAGACACTGGCCGAGCGCCGCCCGCCGGTGCCCGAACCGCACAGCCGCGTGGTGAGAACCGACTCCGGCCTGAGCGTGCAGGTGCCGTGGACCGCCTCGGTGGACCGCACCGGTGTTCCGGCACCGGACGTCCTGGACGCGGGCTGCGGCAACGGCGCCCTGGCCGCGGTGGCGGCGCTGCTCTGGCCGGAGGCGACCGTGCTGGCCTCGGACCAGTCGGCCGATGCCGTGGCCTCGACGTCGGCGACGACGGCGGCGAACGGCCTGCAGGACCGCATCAGGGTGGAGCAGGACGACGCCCTGTCCACCGTGCCGGACGCCTCGGTGCGCCTGGTGCTGCTCAATCCCCCGTTCCACGACGGCACGGCGGTCGACCCGACGGTCGCCCACCGGATGATCGCCGCCGCCGGACGCGTGCTGGCACCGGGCGGCCAGCTGTGGTGCGTGTGGAACTCGCACCTGCGCCACCGCCCGGTGCTCGAGTCCACCGTGGGCCCGACGCGGCAGGTGGCCCGCGACCGCACCTTCACGGTCACCGTCTCCACCCGGGCCTGATCGTCTCCGGCGGCACACGACGACGGCGCCCCGTCCCTCACAAGGAGGGACGGGGCGCCGTCTGTCCGGTCAGGACCTCAGCGAGGACCTGTCGAACCGATGCGGATCAGTTGCCGGTGAGCTTCTCGCGCAGGGCGGCGAGGGCCTCGTCGGAGGCCAGGGTGCCGCCGTCGGAGGCCGGAGCCTCGGAGACGTAGGAGGAGGCGCCGGTGTCGTGCGAGGCGCCGGCGTTGGCGTCCTCCTCGAGGGCGCGGCGCACCTGCTCCTTGTGGGCCTCCCAGCGGGCCTGGGCGTCGGCGTACTGCTGCTCCCAGGCGGCACGCTCGGCCTCGTAGCCCTCCATCCACTCGTTGGTCTCGACGTCGAAGCCCTCGGGGTACTTGTAGTTGCCCTCGTCGTCGTACTCGGCGGCCATGCCGTACAGGGCCGGGTCGAACTCGGTGCCGTCCGGGTCCACGCCGTCGTTGGCCTGCTTGAGGGACAGGGAGATGCGGCGACGCTCGAGGTCGATGTCGATGACCTTCACGAACAGCTCGTCGTTGACCGACACGACCTGCTCGGCGGTGTCGATGTGGCGCGAGGCCAGCTCGGAGATGTGCACCAGGCCCTCGATGCCGTCCTCGACGCGCACGAACGCGCCGAACGGGACGAGCTTGGTGACCTTGCCCGGCACGACCTGGCCGAGGGCGTGGGTGCGGGCGAACAGCTGCCACGGGTCCTCCTGGGTCGCCTTCAGCGACAGGGAGACGCGCTCGCGGTCCATGTCCACCTCGAGGACCTCGACGGTGACCTCCTGGCCCACCTCGACGACCTCGGACGGGTGGTCGATGTGCTTCCAGGACAGCTCGGAGACGTGCACGAGCCCGTCCACGCCGCCCAGGTCGACGAAGGCGCCGAAGTTGACGATGGACGACACGGTGCCCTGGCGGACCTGGCCCTTCTCCAGCTTGTGGAGGAAGTTGGAGCGGACCTCGGACTGGGTCTGCTCGAGCCAGGCGCGGCGGGACAGCACCACGTTGTTGCGGTTCTTGTCCAGCTCGATGATCTTGGCCTCGAGCTTCTGGCCGATGTACGGGGCCAGGTCGCGGACGCGGCGCATCTCGACCAGGGAGGCCGGCAGGAAGCCGCGCAGGCCGATGTCCAGGATGAGGCCGCCCTTGACGACCTCGATGACGGTGCCCTCGACGACGCCGTCCTCGTCCTTGATCTTCTCGATGTCGCCCCAGGCGCGCTCGTACTGGGCACGCTTCTTGGACAGGATCAGGCGTCCCTCCTTGTCCTCCTTGGTGAGGACCAGGGCTTCGACGGAGTCACCGACGGCGACGACCTCGTCCGGGTCGACGTCGTGCTTGATGGACAGCTCGCGGGACGGGATGACGCCCTCGGTCTTGTACCCGATGTCGAGCAGGACCTCGTCGCGGTCGACCTTGACGACGGTGCCCTCGACGAGATCGCCATCGTTGAAGTACTTGATGGTCGCGTCGATGGCGGCGAGCAGCTCCTCGGAGGTGCCGATGTCGTTGATGGCGACCTGCGGGGCGTGGGAGGTGGTGGTCATGTAGGAGGGACTCCGATGGGTTGTGGATCATGCCGAGGCGGCTGGACACACAGCGGCGCCTGCGACCCGGCATGGGTTGAAAACGGACAAAACTGTGAGCGCACGAAAGTGCTCGTCCAGCTTATCAGAATCCCGTGAGCAGGTGAACGGGTGCCGCGGACGACAGCAGCGTGTCCAGCAGGACCGCCGCGCCGGGGGTCCGTTCCCGGACCGTGCCGGCGCGGACGCCGGTGACGGCACTGACCCCGCCCAGCCACAGGCCGGACAGCTCCGCGACGTCGAGGGCGAGATCGGCCTGTTCCTGCGCACCGTCGGCCAGGCGCTCCACCCGGCCGCGGCCCTCCGCCACCGTGAGCCGCCACGTGCCGTCGGCGAACCCGTGCCGGTCGGACACGGCCAGGGTGAGACCGCCGGCGACACCGGAGACGTAGGCCCGCCCCTCGAGGCAGGCCGGCACGTCGAGGATGCGCAGGTAGAGGTCGTCCCAGTGCTCGGTGACCGTCACCAGGCGCGCGTTCTCCAGCACGGCCTCCAGGGCCCCGTCGTCCGGAAGGCGGGCGAACTCGACGCGTTCGATCAGGTCGAGGTCCAGCAGGTAGCGGACAAGGCCGCGCCAGGCCTCCGGGTCGGCGGCCATGAACGCCTGCACCCGGACGGTGGCGGGCTCAGTCTCCCAGCCCTTGAACCGGTAGACCACGGCTCCGCGCGCCCGGCCCTCGGCGTCCCGGTACAGGCCGACGAAGGAGCCCTCGCCCTTGCCGTCGTTCTCCGAGGCCAGCGCGTCCTTCCACATCACGCGATGCGTCTGGGGCCGGCGCGGGCTGCCGGGCGTGAGCAGCTGCAGCTCGCGCTGCAGCGCGTCGACCTGATCGATCACCTCGCGCGGGTCCTCACGGGTGACGGTGCCGGTCGCGGCCGGGCCGCGCATCTGCACCTGCCCGGTGGTGCGGACCTGCGCCCGGCGGGCGTGGCAGCAGACGCCGAAGCCGAAGCGGCCGTAGATGGCGGACTCGGAGACCGTCAGCGCGGCCACGGGCATGCCGGCCGCGACGGCGTCGGTCAGGGAGCGCCCCATCATCGCCCTGAGGATCCCGCGGCGGCGGTGTCCTGGCGACACGGTGACGTTGCTGATCAGCCACGCCGGCAGCTCGATGCCCGGGGAGACGGTGAGCGTCGAGGCCCAGTCCACGAAGGTGCCGACCGGCTCGCGGGCGGCCGGGTCGTCTCCGTCCGCGTAGACGCCGAGGCTGCGCTTGGCGTCGTCCGCGTCCATGCCCAGCGACTGGTCCATGGCCCTGCCGTCCGGGACCTTCTCGTAGAAGCCCTTCTCCACGGCGCGGGTGAACAGGGCCTGGGCCGGGACGTCGGCGGCCTTCGGGTCGGACCCGTCGGCCGGACGCACGGGGCTGGGCAGGACCTCCAGCCGCAGCCCGTGGGCGGCGAGGGCCGCCTGGGGCGAGCCCGCGGCCGAGGCTCCGGACGCACCCGGGCGCGCGGCCGTCGTCGTGGTGTCCGCGGTGGCGCCGCCGACCGTGTCAGTGTGCTGCGGCATGCCAGCTCTCCCCCTGTCCGACGTGGACGTCCAGCGGCACGGACAGCTCGGCGGCCCGGCCCATGCGCTCCTTCAGCAGTGCGGTGGCGGCCTCCAGCTCGTCGGCGGGGACCTCCAGGATGAGCTCGTCGTGCACCTGCAGCAGCAGGCGGGATCGCAGCCGCTCCTCGGCCAGGCCGGCGGCGACGTCCAGCATGGCGCGCTTGATGATGTCGGCCGCCGAGCCCTGGATGGGAGCGTTGAGGGCTGCGCGCTCGGCCATGTCCCGCAGCTGGCGGTTGTCCGAGTTCAGGTCCGGCAGGTAGCGCCGGCGGCCCTCGATGGTGGCGGTGAAGCCGTCCCGGCGGGCCTGTGCCACGACGTGGCGGAGGTAGTCGCGGACGCCGCCGAAGCGGTCGAAGTAGCCCTTCATCAGCGTGCGGGCCTCGTCCACGCCGATGTTCAGCTGCTTGGACAGGCCGAACGAGGACAGGCCGTAGGCCAGGCCGTAGCTCATGGCCTTGACCTTGGAGCGCTGCTCGGCGGTCACCTCGGACGGCTCGCAGCCGAACACCTGGGCGCCCACGAAGTCGTGGAGGTCCTCGCCGGTGCGGAACGCCTCGATCAGGCCGGCGTCCTCGGACAGGTGCGCCATGATCCGCATCTCGATCTGCGAGTAGTCCGCCGAGAGCAGCACGTTGCCCTCGCCGGCCACGAAGGTCTCGCGGATGCGGCGGCCCTCCGTGGTGCGGACCGGGATGTTCTGCAGGTTCGGGTGCAGAGAGGACAGCCGGCCGGTGGTGGCCACGGTCTGCGAGTAGGTGGTGTGGATGCGGCCGTCCTCCGCCACGGTCTCCAGCAGGCCGTCCACGGTCTGGCGCAGCTTGGTGGCGTCGCGGTGGGCCATGAGGTTCTCCAGGAACGGGTGGCCGGTCTGCTCCAGCAGCGAGTTCAGGGAGTCCACGTCCGTGGAGTAGCCCGTCTTCGTCTTGCGGGTCTTCGGCATGTCCAGGTGCTCGAACAGCACGGTCTGGAGCTGCTTGGGCGAGCCGAGGTTGACCTGCATTCCGCCGGTCTCCTCCGCCACGGACGCCCAGGCGGACTCCTTGGCGGCGTCGGCGGCCGCGGTGAAGTCGGCGCGCAGCGCCTCGAGGTGCTCGCGGTCCACGGCGATGCCCTCGAGCTCCATGTCCGCCAGCAGTCGGGACAGCGGGATCTCGATCTCGCGCAGCAGCGCCTGGGCGCCGCGGTCCACCAGGCGCGGGGTGTAGTCCTCGGACAGGCGGCGGACGATCCAGGCGGCGCGCACGGCGTTGCGGGCGCGGGCCGCGGCCTCGGCGGCGCCGGCGGCGCCGTCCAGGTCGAGCTCGCCCTGGGCCGGGCCCTCGTCGTCGTCGGCCGGCGCCTCGAGCGGGGTGTGCAGGTCCTCGCCTGCCAGGGAGTCCAGGCCGATGTCCCGGCGGTCCGGCTGGATCAGGTAGGCGCCGAGGAAGACGTCGTCCTCCACGCCGAGCACGTCGCAGGGCTGCCCGCCCACGCCGGCGGTGCGCAGGGCCTTGAGGGCGCGCTTGAGGTCGTGGACGGCCTTGGTGACGGCGGCGTCTTCGAGCAGCTCGCGGACGGCGGCGGCGAGATCCTCGCCGACGGCCGTGAGGTCCACCGCGACGGCGTCGTCGTCGACGGCCAGGCCGAGGGTCACGGGCACGCCGTACTCCCCCGGCTCCGGGACCTTGCGCCTGGGCAGCAACGCGGGACCGTCCACCTGAACGTGGACGCCGAGCAGGGAGCCGGCGTGGCGGGAGACGAACTCCTCGAGCCCGGCCCGGTCCGTGACCACCACGGCCGCGGGGGCCTCCTCGACGTGATCGGCGGGTGCGTCAGCCCCGAGGCGCTCGGAGAACACCTCGAAGACGCGCTCGCGGATGCGGTTGAACTGCAGGGCGTCGAAGAGCTCGGCCACCGATGCGCGGTCCGGCATGGACAGCTGCATGGCCTCGTCGGTCACCGGCAGGTCCAGGTCCCGCACGAGCGCGTTGAGGCGGCGGTTGCGGCGCACGTCGTCCAGGTGCTCCCGCAGGGCCTGGCCCTTCTTGCCGGTGATCTCGTCCGCGTGGGCGATCACGCCGTCCAGGTCCCCGTACTTCTCGAGCCACTTGGCGGCGAAGCCGGCACCCACGCCGGGGACGCCGGGCAGGTTGTCCGCCTTCTCGCCCACCAGCGCCGCGAGGTCCGGGTAGAGCTCCGGCCGCACGCCGTACTTGGCCTCCACGTCCGCGGCCTTCATCGGAGGGATGTCGGAGACGCCCTTCTTCGGGTAGAGCACGGTGGTGGTGTCGGAGATGAGCTGGAACGCGTCCCGGTCGCCGGAGACCACGCAGGTCTGCCAGCCGGCGGCGTCGGCGCGGGCGGCCAGGGTCGCCACGATGTCGTCGGCCTCGTAGCCCTCCATGGTGACGGTGGGGATGCCGAGGGCCTCCATGACCTTGCCGATCAGGTCGATCTGGCCGTGGAACTCCTCCGGAGTCTCCGAGCGGCCGGCCTTGTACTCCGTGTACTCCTCGGAGCGGAACGTCGGGCCGGACAGGTCGAAGGCGACCGCCACGTGGGTGGGCCGCTGCTGGCGGATCATGGTCAGCAGCATCGAGGTGAAGCCGTAGACCGCATTGGTGTGCTGGCCGGTGTCCGTGGCGAAGTTCTCGGCGGGCAGGGCGTAGAAGGCACGGAAGGCCATGGAGTGGCCGTCCAGCACCAGCAGGCGGTGCGGTCCTGCGGCGGGCGCGGCGGTCTCGTCGCTGGGCATGATGCTCCTCTCGAGGGCTGACTGTGCAAGCCTAGTGGCCATGACCGACAACACGCGCGCCACGGCCGACGCCGCCCATCCGCTGTCCGGCTTCTGCTTCCACCCCGGCGTCACCCCCGAGTTCTCCCCCGAGCAGGTCGAGCGCCTCGCCGAGGCCGCCGGCATCCCCGAAGGCATGAGGAAGGCCCTCGGCAGTGCGGGCATCAGCCCGCTGGCCGTGAAGATGGGCATCGTGTTCGATGAGGTCTCGGCCGAGCGGATCGTCGCCACCATGCCCGTGGCCGGCAACGAGCAGCCGGTCGGCCTGCTGCACGGCGGCGCCCACCTGGTCCTCGGCGAGACCCTCGGGTCCGTGGCCGCGAAGGTCCACGCCGGCCCGGACCTGAACGTGGTCGGCATCGAGATCGGTGCCACGCACCACCGTGCCGTGACCTCCGGCACCGTCCGCGCCGTCTGCACCGCGATCTCCCTGGGCCGCACGCTGACCAGCCACGAGATCGTGGTCTCGGACGAGCAGGGGCGGCGCCTGTCCACCGTCCGCATGACCAACATGGTCCTGCAGCCGCGCTGACGCCGGGCTGCGCCCGCCGGTCTCACGACGACGGCCGCCCACCCTGCCGGATGGGCGGCCGCGGCCATGGCTCCCCTTGAGGACGGGGACGGTCCGTGCCCGAAGTGGGACTCGAACCCACACATCTCTCGATACCGCATTTTGAGTGCGGCGTGTCTACCGATTCCACCATTCGGGCGCGGCCACGCGGCGGCGTGGAGGACTCCACAGTACCAGCGCGTGCGCGGCCGCCGGACCGTCGCGAACAGGCGCGGTGGCAGCGCGACTAGAGTGGGACGAAAGACCCCAGCGCACCGTCACGCGTCGGCGTGCCCGCCGCCCGTGTGCGCCGACGCCGTAGGGCGCACCAGGACCGTGCGCCGAGAAGGAGCCGTCACCCGATGACCGCCGCGAACACCGCGAACACCCCGGAATCCGCAGACCGCCCCCAGGACTCCCCCGCCGCCGAGGCCTCCGCCGCGCCGGGTGACGCCGGCCGGCCCGGGGTCCGCGCCGTCGTCGCCGAGGACGAGGCCCTCATCCGCTTGGACATCGTCGAGTCGCTCACCGCCGCCGGCTACGAGGTCGTCGCCGAGGCCGGGGACGGCCGCGCCGCCGTCGACGCCGTCCGCGAGCACCGTCCGGACGTGGTGGTCATGGACGTGAAGATGCCCGTCATGGACGGCCTGTCCGCCGCCGAGGAGATCGCCTCCGAGCGCCTGGCCCCCGTGGTGATGCTGACCGCGTTCTCCCAGCGCGAGCTCGTGGAGCGCGCCCGCACCGCCGGCGCCATGGCCTACGTGGTCAAGCCGTTCACCGAGGCGGACCTGGTGCCTGCCATCGAGCTGGCCGTCGCCCGCTTCGACGAGCTGCGCAGCCTCGAGGAGGAGGTCAAGGACCTGACCGAGCGGTTCGAGACCCGCAAGCTCGTCGAGCGCGCCAAGGCCCTGCTGCAGTCGCACATGGACCTCAGCGAGCCCGAGGCCTTCCGGTGGATCCAGAAGACCTCCATGGACCGCCGGCTGACCATGCGTGAGGTCGCCCAGACCGTGGTGGACCAGCTGGGCTGAGACCTCCGCGCCTACGCGCGAGGAACGCCGTCGCCTGCACGCCAGGGCCCCGACCGGATCGATCCGGTCGGGGCCCGGTGCTGTCAGCCGGTCAGCCCTGAGGGTCCAGCTCCCACTTGCCCACGGGTTCGCGGTCCGAGTCGTCGAGGGTGCCGCCGGCGTCGTGCGGGTCGCCCACCTTGTGCACCTTGAGGGTGTTGGTGGTGCCGGCCTGGCCCGGGGGCGAGCCGGCCGCGATGATGACGAACTGCCCCTCCTTCGCGATGCCCTCGGAGAGCAGGGAGCGGTCCACCTGGCCCGTCATCTCGTCCGTCGTCTCCGCGAACGGCACCATCTTGGGGAACACGCCCCAGGCGAGGCAGAGGATGTTGTGGGTGTGCTCCACGTGCGTGTACGCGTACACCGGCTGCTTCGGACGCAGGCGGGAGATGCGGCGGGCCGAGTCACCGGTGCGGGTGAAGGTCGCCAGGAACGGGATGTCCAGCTGGTGGGCGATGTCCACCGCGGCGCGGGTGATGGCACCGCCGCGGGTGCGCGGCTGGGCGGTCAGCGGGTCGATGCGGTCCAGGCCGTTCGTCTCGGTCGACTCGATGATGCGGGCCATGGTCTGGACCGTCTCCACCGGGTAGGCGCCCACGGAGGTCTCGCCGGAGAGCATGACGGCGTCCGCCCCGTCCAGGACCGCGTTGGCGCAGTCGGAGGCCTCGGCGCGGGTCGGGCGCGGATTCTCGATCATGGACTCGAGGACCTGGGTGGCCACGATGGTCGGCTTGGCCCAGCGGCGGGCCAGCTCGATGGCCCGCTTCTGCACCACGGGCACGTCCTCGAGCGGAAGCTCCACACCGAGGTCTCCGCGGGCGATCATGACGGCATCGAAGGCGTCCACGATCGATTCCAGGTTCTCCACCGCCTGCGGCTTCTCGATCTTCGCGATCACCGGGATGCGGCGGTTCTCCTCGTCCATGATCTCGTGCACGCGCTCGATGTCTGCGGCGTCGCGCACGAAGGACAGGGCGATCATGTCCACCCCCGTGCGCAGCGCCCAACGCAGGTCGGTCTCGTCCTTCTCGGAGAGGGCCGGCACGTTGACGGCCACCCCCGGCAGATTGATGCCCTTGTTGTTGCTGACGGGGCCGGCCACCTCCACCTCGGTGACCACGTCGGTGTCGGTGACCTCGACGGCGCGCAGGCGCACCCTGCCGTCGTCCACGAGCAGCACGTCCCCCGGGTCCACATCGCCGGGCAGGCCCTTGTGGGTGGTGCCGCAGATCTCGGCGGTGCCCTCCACGTCCCGGGTGGTGATGGTGAAGCGGTCCCCCTGCTCGAGCTGGTGCGGCCCGTCGGCGAAGCGGCCGAGGCGGATCTTCGGCCCCTGGAGGTCCGCGAAGATCGCCACCGGGTGCTTCACCTCGACGGAGAGGCGGCGGACCCGCTCGTAGGTCGTCTCGTGCATGGCATGGTCGCCGTGGCTCATGTTCAGTCGGGCGACGTCGATGCCGGACTCGATGAGTCGTCGGGTCACGTCGTCGGAGTCGGTCGCGGGGCCGAAGGTGGCGATGATCTTCGCGTGTCGCATGGGCACCAGCCTATGAGTCGAGGGACGCAGGGGACACCGTCCGCGCGCGGGCGATTTCCGCCGCGGGCGAAGACGGCGACGACGGCCCCGCGCCGGGGGTGCGCGGCCGTCGTCGGGACGGGGCCGGCCTGCGGGCGGACCGGGACGGAAGGGCCCAGGTCAGCCCGACGGCCGGGCTCGGCTCAGCCGAGGACGAGGCCGCGGTCGCGCGGCTTCACGGGGGCCGGCAGGTCCGAGGGCTCGCCGGTGAGGAACTCGTCCACGGCTGTGGCGGTGGCACGGCCCTCGGCGATGGCCCAGACCACCAGCGAGGCACCGCGGCCGGCGTCGCCGCAGACGAAGACGCCCGGCTCCGCGGTCTGGAAGGCGTCGTCGCGGCCGAGCACGCCGCGCATGACCTGCACCCCGGTCTGCTCCGTGATGGCCTCCTGCTCCACGCCGGTGAAGCCGAGGGCGAGCAGGACCAGGTCCGCCGGGATCTCGTGCTCGGTGCCGACCTTCGGGGAGCGGGAGCCGTCCGACAGGTACTCGGTCTCGGCGACCTTCAGTGCGCGCACGCGGCCCCGCTCGTCCCCGAGGAACCCGACGGTGCTGGCCAGGTAGGTCCGCTCGCCGCCCTCGGCGTGGGCCGAGGCGACCTCGAACAGGGTCGGGACGGTCGGCCACGGCTGGTGGGACGGGCGCTGCGACGGCGGCTGCCTGCCGATCGCCAGGGTGGTGACCGAGGCGGCGCCCTGGCGGTGGGCGGTGCCGATGCAGTCGGCGCCGGTGTCGCCGCCGCCGAGGATGACGACGTTCCGGCCCTCGGCGCTGATCTGCTCCTGCTCGCCGCCGGCCACCCGCCGGTTGACGGGGACCAGGTAGTCCATGGCCAGGTGGATGCCCTCGAGGCCCCGGCCCGGGATGGGCAGGTCGCGGCCGACCGGGGCGCCGGTGGCCACCACGACGGCGTCGAAGGAGTCCTTCAGCTCGTCCCAGGCGATGTCCGTGCCGATCTCCACACCGGTGCGGAAGCGGGTGCCCTCGGCCTCCATCTGGGCGATGCGGCGGTCGATGACGTCCTTCTCCAGCTTGAAGTCCGGGATGCCGTAGCGCAGCAGGCCGCCGAGGCGGTCGTCGCGCTCGTACACGGCGACCGTGTAGCCGGCGCGGGTGAGCTGCTGGGCGGCGGCCAGGCCGGCCGGGCCCGAGCCGACGACGGCCACCGTGTGCCCGTTCTGGCGGTGCGGCCGGTGCGGGGGCAGCCAGTCGTTCTCGAAGATCTGCTCGGCGATGGAGAGCTCGACCTGCTTGATGGTCACGGCCGGCTGATTGATGCCGAGCACGCACGAGGACTCGCAGGGCGCCGGGCAGATGCGCCCGGTGATCTCCGGGAAGTTGTTCGTCGCATGCAGGCGCGCGGCCGCCTCCTCCCAGCGGCCGCGGCGCACCAGGTCGTTCCAGTCCGGGATGAGGTTGCCCAGGGGGCAGCCGGCGTGGCAGAACGGGACGCCGCAGTCCATGCAGCGTGTGGCCTGCGTGCGCACGATCGCCTCGTCCTGGCGGACGTAGACGTCCTTGTAGTCCATGATGCGCACCGGCACCGGCCGGGTCGGGCGCTCCTGGCGCTCGCGATGGTTCAGGAATCCGCGCGGGTCAGCCACGGGTCACCTCCAGGATCCGAGCCCAGGCGGCGTCGCCGTCCGGGTCCATGCCGTTGTCTTCGCACTCGGCGCGCAGGGCCTGCACGGCCGCGTACTGCCGGGGCAGCACCGTGGTGAAGCGCTGCCACAGCGCCTCGACCGCGTCGGCGTCGCCGCCGTCGATCGTCTCGAGCATCCCGGCCGCCACGGCGGAGTCGGTGAGCTCGTGGTGCCGGCGCAGCAGCTGCGTGATCTGCTCCCGGTCCGCCTCCTCGGGGACGCCGAGCAGTAGCGCGGACTCCTTGACGGCCAGCGGGTTGATCCGCGTCTCGTCCAGGTCCAGGATCCAGGCCACGCCGCCGGACATGCCCGCGGCCACGTTGCGGCCGGTCGGGCCGAGCACGAGGGCTCGGCCGCCGGTCATGTACTCCAGCCCGTGGTCGCCGATGCCCTCGGCCACCGCCGTGGCGCCGGAGTTGCGGACCAGGAAGCGCTCGCCCACGCGGCCGCGCAGGAACATCTCGCCGCTGGTGGCGCCGTAGCCGACCACATTGCCGGCGATGATGTTGTCCTCCGCCACCAGCGGGGCGCGGCGGTCCGGGCGGAGCACGATGCGCCCGCCGGACAGGCCCTTGCCCACGTAGTCATTGGCGTCGCCCTCCAGGCACAGGGTGACGCCGGACGGGATGAAGGCGCCGAAGGACTGGCCGGCCTCGCCGGTCAGGGACACCGTGATGGTGTCCTCGGCCAGCTCGTCCTGCAGCCGGGCACTCGTCACGTGGTAGCCGAGCAGGGTGCCGACGGAGCGGTCCGTGTTCGTCACCGTGTCCTCCACGGACACCGCCTCGCCGGAGGAGATCGCCGGGGCGACGGCCTCCAGCCAGCGGTTGTCCAGCTGCTCGGCGAGTCCGTGGACCTGGCCGCCGGTGCGGCGGTGGGCCACGGACTCGTCGAAGGAGTCGGCGGCGCCGGAGCCCAGCACCCCGGACAGGTCGAGGCCGCGGTTCTTGAAGTGGCGCAGTGCGTCGTCCACCTCGAGCAGCTCGCGGTGGCCGATGGCCTCGTCCAGGGTGCGGAAGCCCAGCTCGGCGAGCAGCTCGCGCACCTCCTGGGCGATGTACTCGAAGAAGTTGACCACGAACTCGGGCCTGCCGGTGAAGCGCCTGCGCAGTTCCGGGTTCTGGGTGGCCACGCCCACCGGACAGGTGTCCAGGTGGCAGACGCGCATCATGATGCAGCCGGAGACCACCAGCGGAGCGGTGGCGAAGCCGAACTCCTCGGCGCCGAGCAGGGCGGCCACCACCACGTCGCGGCCGGTCTTGAGCTGGCCGTCCACCTGCACGGTGACGCGGTCGCGCAGCCCGTTGAGCATGAGGGTCTGCTGCGCCTCGGCCAGGCCGAGCTCCCAGGGGGTGCCGGCGTGCTTGAGGGAGTTCAGCGGGGAGGCGCCGGTGCCGCCGTCGTGGCCGGAGATGAGCACGACGTCGGCCTTCGCCTTGGTCACGCCCGCGGCCACGGTGCCCACGCCGGACTCGGAGACGAGCTTCACGTGGACGCGCGCCTTCGGGTTGGAGCGCTTCAGGTCGTGGATCAGCTGCGCCAGGTCCTCGATGGAGTAGATGTCGTGGTGCGGCGGCGGGGAGACCAGGGAGACGCCCGGGGTGGAGTGACGGGTGGTCGCCACCCACGGATAGACCTTGGAGCCCATGAGCTGGCCGCCCTCGCCGGGCTTGGCGCCCTGGGCCATCTTGATCTGCAGGTCCGAGGCGGTGGCCAGGTAGAGGCTGGTGACGCCGAAGCGGCCGGAGGCGATCTGCTTGATGGCCGAGCGGCGCTCGGGGTCCAGCAGGCGCTCCGGGTCCTCGCCGCCCTCGCCCGAGTTGGAGCGGGCGCCGAGGCGGTTCATGGCGATCGCCAGGGTCTCGTGGGCCTCCTTCGAGATGGAGCCGTAGGACATGGCGCCGGTGGAGAAGCGCGTGACGATCGACTCGACCGGCTCGACCTCGGCGACCGGCACGGGCGGGCGCTGTCCGGTCTTCAGCCGCATCAGGCCGCGCAGGGTCATGAGCTCTGCGGATTGGTCGTCCACCCGGCGGGTGTAGTCCTTGAACACGTCGTAGCGGCGCTCGCGCGTGGAGTGCTGCAGCCGGAAGACGGTCTCCGGGTCGAACAGGTGCGGCGGGCCCTCGCGGCGCCACTGGTACTCGCCGCCGCCGTCCAGCGGGGCGTCCGGCCGCGGGTCGTTGCCGTCGGCCGGGAACGCGTCCGCGTGGCGGGCCTCGACTTCCGAGGCGATGTACGCCAGGCCCACGCCGTCCATCGGTGAGCTGGTCCCGGTGAAGTAGCGGTCCACGAAGCGGCGGGACAGGCCGACGGCCTCGAAGGTCTGGGCGCCGCAGTAGGAGGCCACGGTGGAGATGCCCATCTTGGACATGATCTTCTGCACGCCCTTGCCGAGGCCCGTGATGAGGTTGGCCACGGCCTGCTGAGCGGTGACGCCCGGCAGGGACCCGTCCCGCACGAGCTCCTCGGCGGACTCCATCGCCAGATAGGGGTTGACGGCGGAGGCGCCGTAGCCGATGAGCACGGCCACGTGGTGGACCTCGCGGACGTCGCCGGCCTCGACCAGCAGCGAGGTGCGGGTGCGGGAGGCGGAGGCGAGCAGGTGGTGGTGCACGGCGGAGGTCAGCAGCAGGGACGGGATGGGCGCCCACTGTGCGTTGGCGTCCCGGTCGGAGAGGATCACGTACGCGATGCCGCGCTGGACGGCTGCGGAGACCTGCTCGCAGATCTGCTTGATGCGGGTGCGCATCTCCTCGGCGCCGCCGGCCACGCGGTACAGGCCCTTGACCTTCAGGGCGCGGCGGGTGCCGTCGGAGGAGCGCACATGGGCGATGCGGGCCAGCTGATCGTTGTCGATCACGGGGAACGGCAGGTCGATCGCGGTGGTGCGGGACTGGCCCTGCGCCAGCAGGTTCGCCTGCGGGCCGATGCAGGTGCGCATGGAGGTGACCTGTTCCTCCCGGATCGCGTCCAACGGCGGGTTGGTCACCTGCGCGAAGGACTGCGTGAAGTAGTCGAAGAGCAGGCGGGGGCGCTCGGCGATCGCGGCGATCGGGGTGTCGGTGCCCATGGCGCCCAGCGGCTCGGCGCCGGTGGTGGCCATCGGCTTGATGAGCAGGCGCAGGTCCTCGAGCGTGTAGCCGAAGATGCGCTGGCGCAGGCGGACGGAGTCGGCGCCGTGGCTGACGCGCTCGCGGGCCGGCAGGGAGTCCAGGTCCAGGAGCGACTCCTGCACCCACTGTGCCCACGGCTGTGACGCGGCGATCTCGGCCTTGAGCTCGGTGTCCGGGACGATGCGGCCCTGGGCGGTGTCCAGCAGGAACATGCGGCCGGGCTTCACGCGGCCCTTGCGGACCACGGTGGCCGGGTCGATCGGCAGCACGCCGACCTCGGAGGCGAGCACCACGAGGCCGTCCTCGGTCTGCCAGTAGCGGGCGGGTCGCAGGCCGTTGCGGTCCAGGACGGAGCCGACCTGGACACCGTCGGTGAAGGCGATGGCCGCCGGACCGTCCCACGGCTCCATGAGCATCGAGTGGTACTGGTAGAACGCCTTGCGGGCCGGGTCCATGGTGGGATGGTTCTCCCACGCCTCCGGCACCATCATCATGATCGCGTGGGAGAGGGGGCGCCCGGCGAGCATGAGCAGCTCGGCGACCTCGTCGAAGGACGCGGAGTCGGAGCCGTGTCCGGTGACCAGCGGGAACATCTCCTCCGGCACCTCCCCGAGCAGCGGGTGGCGCAGCTCGCCCTGCCGGGCGCGCATCCAGTTGCGGTTGCCCTTCACGGTGTTGATCTCGCCGTTGTGCGCGATCGTGCGGAACGGCTGGGCCAGCGGCCAGGAGGGGAACGTGTTCGTGGAGAAGCGCGAGTGCACGATGCCGAGCGTGGTGGTGTACCGGTCATCGGACAGGTCCGGGTAGAACGGCTCGAGCTGCGCGGTGGAGAGCATGCCCTTGTAGACGATCGTCTTCGAGGACAGGGAGGGGAAGTACACGCCGGCGGTCTGCGCGCGACGGCGCAGGCGCCAGGCGCGGGCGTCGAGGGACTGCCCCGACTCGTCGAGCTCGCCGTCGTCCAGGCGGCAGACGAAGAGCTGTTCGAAGGCGGGCATGACGCTGCGGGCGCCGTCACCGATCACAGAGTCGTCCGTGGGGACAGTGCGCCAGCCCAGGACCTGGAGGCCCTCGCGTTCGGCGAGCAGGCCGATCTCCGCTTTCGCCGCCGCGCAGCGCTCCTCGTCCGTCGGCAGGAAGGCGGTGCCGGCGGCGTACTCACCCGCGGCCGGCAGCTCGATGCCGGAGACCTCCCGGAAGAAGGCGTCGGGGATCTGGGTGATCAGGCCTGCGCCGTCGCCGGTGCCCTCGTCGGCACCGACGGCGCCGCGGTGCTCCAGGGCGCGCAGGGCGGTGAGGGCGTGCTCGACGATGTCGTGGCCCGGGGTGCAGCGCAGGGTGGCCACGACGGCGAGTCCGCAGGCGTCCTTCTCGTTCGCGGGGTCGTACAGACCCTGCGCCGGGGGCAGAGCCGAGTACCGGAGAAACGGGTCGAGCACGTCGTGCATGACGCTTCCTTCCTGACGGCCACGGTGTGCGTGGCGGTGGAAGGGGACGACGCTGGCCCCTCAGAGGCGGTGGTGGTCCAGACGGCGAAGTCCGTCCGCGATGTGAGTGACGTTACTCCCCTCAGGCCGCGAGACCGCGCGGTGACGGCACCGGTCCCAGAATGTGGACCGGGTCGGCCCGCCCCGCCAGAGGACGGACCGACCCGGTCCAGGTGTGCGTCGCCGTCGGCGCTGCTGCGGCGTCCGGTCCTCAGCCGCGGTCGGCCGCGTGGGAGCCGCCCGTCGCGGATCCGTCGTCCGCATCCCCGTCGTTCCGCTCGTCGGTGCTCTTCCCGACGACGGCACGCGGCTCGTCCTGGTCTGCCGCCTCCGCCTCGGCGCGGCGGCCCGGCAGCCACACGTCGTCCGCCTCGGCCTGGGTGAGACGGCGGGCCCGGACCCGGCAGACGGCGAACATGACCAGGGCGATCGCGAGCAGCAGCAGTGACGTCCACACGTTGAGACGCTGGGTGGTGCCGAACAGGGTGATCATCTGGGCGTCGTCGATGCGCATCATCTCGATCCACACGCGGCCCAGGGTGTACCAGGCGACGTAGGCCCAGATCATCGCTCCACGGCGCAGGCGCAGGCGGCGGTCCAGCAGGAGCAACACCCCGACGCCGATCACGTTCCACAGGCTCTCGTACAGGAAGGTCGGGTGGAACAGGGTGTCCTCGGCGTAGCCGGAGGGGATGTGCTCGGGATCGACCTGCAGGCCCCAGGGCTGGTCGGTGGGTCCGCCGAAGAGCTCCTGGTTGAACCAGTTGCCCCACCGGCCGATCGCCTGGGCGAGCAGGATGCCCGGGGCGACGGCGTCGCCGAAGGCCGTGAGCCGATACCCGTAGCGGCGCGTCCCGATCCACGCGCCGACCGCGCCGAGGGCGATCGCGCCCCAGATGCCGAGACCGCCGTTCCAGACGTAGAGGATCTGGATCGGGTCGCCCGTGCCGTCATAGTTCGGCCCGAAGTACCGGTCCGGCGAGGAGAACACGTGGTAGAGGCGTCCGCCCACGAAGCCGAACGGGATCGCCCAGATGGCGACGTCCAGCACACGGCCGGCCGGGCCGCCGCGGCGGCGCCACCGGATCGAGCCCAGCCAGAGCGCGGCGATGACGCCGGCGATGATGCACAGTGCGTAGGCGTGGATCGTCAGCGGCCCGATCTCGAAGCCGGACCAGCCGGGGGACGGGATGGCGAGCAACGGCGAGGCGAGGGTGTCGGCCCGGGAGGCGGCCGTCGTCGGGACTCCGGTCATGGAGGTCACTCTCCTGCCTTCGGATCGGCGGCGGTGCCGGCGGCGTCCCGGACGCAGCCGGCGGCGAGCTCGGCGGCCAGACGGCCCACGGCCTCGGGGCCGCCCTCCCCGAGGGCCTTGACCAGGGCGGTGCCGACGATCGCACCGTCGGCGTACTCGCCGATCTGGGCGATGTGCTCCGGGCGGGAGATGCCCAGGCCCACACAGACGTTCTCCGCGCCGGCGGCCTTGGCGTGCGTGACCACCTCGGCGGCGGCGTCCGAGATGTCCTTGCGGGCGCCGGTGACGCCCATGACGGAGACGGCGTAGACGAAGCCGCGGGAGTCGGCCACCGTGCGCTCCACCCGGGACTGCGGGGAGGACGGGGCGGTGAGGAAGACGCGGTCCAGTCCGTGGCGGTCGGAGGCGGCCAGCCACTCGGCGGCCTCCTCCGGCACGAGGTCCGGGGTGATCAGCCCGGCGCCGCCGGCGGCGGCCAGGCGGCGGGCGAACTCGTCGGCGCCCATGCGGTCCACGAGGTTCCAGTAGGTCATGACCAGCACGGCCGCGTCGGTGCGCTCGGTGATCCGGCGGACGATGTCGAACACCTGGGACACCCGGAAGCCGGCAGCCAGGGACGCCTGCGTGGCGGCCTGGATGACCGGGCCGTCCATGACCGGGTCGGTGTAGGGCAGGCCGATCTCGACGACGTCGGCGCCGTTCTCGACCAGGGCCACGGCGGCCTCGACGCACTCGTCCACGGACGGGTAGCCGGCCGGAAGATAGCCGATGAAGGCGGTGCGGCCGGCGGCGCGCGCCCGCTCGATCGCGGCCGCGGTCTTGGATTCGCCGGCTGCCGCGGTGCCGGACATGGTCTCGGTGCTCATCGCTGGACCTCCTCGTCGGCGTCGGTGCGGGCGTCGTCCTGGTCTCCGGCGGGATCCTCGCCCGGCGCGAGCCCGGCCTCGGTGCGGATGGTCTCATCCGCGTCGCCGTCGTCCTCGCCGTCGGAGGCCGGGGCAGCGGAGGCCGTGCCGAGGCCGAACCAGGCGGCGGCGGTGGAGACGTCCTTGTCGCCGCGGCCGGAGAGGTTCACGACGATGATGCGCTCCTCGCCGGCCGGGGTGTGCTCTCCCACCTCGCCGGCGTCGATCCAGCGCTGGCCCAGGGACAGGGCGCCGGCCAGCGCATGGGCGGACTCGATCGCCGGCATGATGCCCTCGGTGCGGGTCAGGCGCAGCATGGCGTCCATGCAGGCGGTGTCCGTCACGGGCTCGTAGCAGGCCCGGCCGGTGTCGTTGAGCCAGGCGTGCTCGGGGCCGACCGCCGGGTAGTCCAGGCCGGCCGAGATCGAGTGCGAGTCGATCGTCTGGCCGTCTTCGTCCTGCATCAGGTAGGTGCGGGCGCCGTGGAGGACGCCGGTGCGGCCCAGGGTGATGGAGGCGGCGTGGCGGCCGGTCTCGACGCCGTCGCCGCCGGCCTCGAAGCCGTACAGCTCCACCTCGGGGTCGTCCAGGAAGCCGGCGAACAGGCCCATGGCGTTGGAGCCGCCGCCGACGCAGGCGGCCACCGCGTGCGGCAGTCGGCCGGTCTGCTCGAGCACCTGTGCGCGGGCCTCCTCGCCGATCACCGAGTGGAACCAGCGGACCATCGCGGGGAACGGATGCGGGCCGGTCACGGTGCCGAGAAGGTAGTGGGTGGTGTCCACCGAGGCCACCCAGTCTCGGAGCGCCTCGTTGATGGCGTCCTTGAGGGTGCGGGCACCGATGGTCACGGGGACCACCTCCGCGCCGAGCATCTGCATGCGGGCCACGTTGAGGGCCTGGCGACGCGTGTCCTGTTCGCCCATGTAGACGGTGCACTCCATGCCGAACAGGGCCGCCGCGGTGGCGGTGGCCACGCCGTGCTGGCCGGCGCCGGTCTCCGCGATGAGACGGGTCTTGCCCATGCGACGGGCCAGCAGCGCCTGGCCGATGACGTTGTTGATCTTGTGCGAGCCGGTGTGGTTGAGGTCTTCGCGCTTGAGGAAGATCCGCACGCCCGGCAGGTCCGCGCCGAAGCGCGGCACCTCGGTGAGCAGGGACGGGCGGCCGATGTAGTCCCGGTAGAGGTCCTTCAGCTCGGCCCGGAACTCCGGGTCCCTGCGGGCGGCCTCGTAGGTCTCGGTGACCTGGGCGAGGGCGGCCATGAGCGACTCGGGCATCCACGTGCCGCCGTACCGGCCGAAGTAGGGGCCCGGCTGGTCGCCGAGGCTCTCGGGGCTCTCGGGGCGCTCGGGACTCTCGGGGCGCTCGGGGGTGCCGGCGGGGTCGGTGGACAAGGCGGGTCCTCCTGCGTGGGTGGTGTCTGGGTCAGCGGGCGCGCACCGAGGCGGCGCGGAACTGCTGCAGGGCCTGCTCGGGGGCGCCGTGCCTGACGAGGGCCTCGCCGACGAGGATCGCGTCGGCGCCTGCGGCGGCGTACTGCTCCACCTGGGCAGCGGACTCGACGCCGGACTCGGCGACGCGCACGACGTGCTCGGGCAGGTCTGCGGCGAGTCGGGCATAGCGGTCCGGGTCGACGTCGAGGGTCTTCAGGTTGCGCACGTTGACGCCGAGGATGCGGGCGTCCACGTCCACGGCACGGGCGATCTCCTCGTGGGTGTGGGCCTCGACGAGGGCGTTCATGCCGAGCTCGTGGGTGAGCTGGAGGAAGTCGCGCAGCTGTGCGTCGTCCAGGGCGGCCACGATGAGCAGCACGAGGTCGGCGCCATGGGCGCGGGCCTCGTGGATCTGGTACTCCGCGACGGTGAAGTCCTTGCGGAGCATGGGCAGGTCGATCGCGGCGCGAACGGCGTCGAAGTCGGCGAGGCTGCCGTTGAAGCGCCGCCGCTCGGTGAGCACGGACACCGCTGACGCGCCGCCGCGCTCGTAGGCGCGGCCCAGCTCGGCGGGCTCGGCGATGTCGGCCAGCGCGCCCTTGGAGGGGCTGGACCGCTTCACCTCGGAGATGACCCGGATGCCCTCCGGGTCGGCGCGGCCGCCGACGAGGGCGGCCACGGCGTCGCGCGCCGGGGCCACCTGCGCCGCGCGGCGGATCATCTCCGGCAGCGGCACGGCTGCTTCACGCGCGGCGAGGTCCTCGCGGACTCCTGCGATGATGTCGTCGAGTACGGTCACGACGGCCGAGCTCAGTGGCGCGAGCCGGAGCCGGCGCTGCCGGACACCACGCCCACCACGACGCCGACCAGGGCGACGGCGATCCCGATCCAGACGATCATCATCTGGTCGATGAACAGGCCGATGGCCCCGGCGGCGAAGCCGACCACCACGAGGGCGCACATGGCCCAGGCGCCCGGGGAGTTGCCGTGGCCCGGCACCTCGGCGTGGGTCGGGTCGTTCAGCACGCGGCCGTCCTCGGTGACGGTCACCTGGGTGGTGGCGGTCTGGGCGGACTGGGCGGGGTGGCTCATCGGGCACTCTCCCTGTGGATCGATGTCGGCGACGGATGACTGTCTCTCATTGTGCCACGCCGGGCACGGCGGGGCGCGAATGCGCGTCGGCCGGTGTCAGGGCGCACGGCCTCCCGCGCAGGCGGACGCGATCAGCCGGTGGGGTCGTTGCCGGCCGAGAGCTCGTCCCAGGCGTCCATGGGATCGAGCTCCTCCTCGTCGCCGTCCGCTCCCCCGCTGCCTTCCCCGGCACCCCGACGCCGGCCCTCGCCCGCCGCCCGGGCCTCGCCGTCGCCGGTCGGCAGGGCACCGCCGCCCTCCGCGGCGGGCGCCTCGAAGCGGCGGCTGTGGGACCAGCGGCCCCCGGCCACCAGGGAGGCCAGGCCGGCGAGGACGGCGAGGATGCCGCCGGCGACGGCGATCCACGGCCAGAAGGTCACGGTGTAGGCGGCGGCGGCCTCGGTGGTGCCGGTGGCCGCGGAGACGGCGGGCGCGGCGGCCGCGGCGGGGTCGAGGACCGCCTGCCCGGCCGTGACGGCGAGAGCGGCCCCGGCGAGGACGAGCAGCATGCCCACGACCCAGCGGCCGATGCGGCGGGCGATGGTCAGGGCGAGTCCGGCGGCGAGGACGACGAAGGCCATGGCACTGATGACACCCGAGGCGTCGGATCCGTCCGCGGTGACCTCGGCGACGGCGCCGGAACCCAGGCGCGTGGCGTGGACCCAGGTCTGCCCGGCGGCGAGCAACACGAGTCCTCCGGCGGCCAGGGCGGCGAGGACGACGGTGCGGCGGCCCAGGCTCATGCGAGCTCCTCCATCTCGGACGCGGTCAGCACGGCACGCAGCGGCGCCGTGGCCTTGGTGACGGTCTCGTCGGCCTCGGACTGGGGCACGGAGTCGGCCACGATGCCGGCTCCGGCCTGCACATGGGCCTGCCCGCGGTGCAGGGTCACGGAACGGATGTTGATGGCCATGTCCATGCTCCCGGCGAGGTCGAAGTATCCGACCACACCGCCGTAGGGGCCGCGCCGGGTGGGCTCCCACCGATCCAGCAGCCGCAGCGCACGCGGCTTCGGCGCCCCGGAGAGGGTCCCGGCCGGGAAGGCGGACTTCAGCACATCCAGGGAGCTGCGGCCGGCGGCCACATCACCCTCGACGTGGGAGACGAGGTGGAGGATGTGGCTGAATGCCTCGACCTGCATGAACTGGGAGACGTTCACCGTGCCCGGCGTGCAGACCCGGGAGAGGTCGTTGCGGGACAGGTCCACCAGCATGACGTGCTCGGCCCGCTCCTTCTCGTCCTCGGCCAGCTCCTTGGACAGCAGCGCATCGTCCTCGGCGGTGCGGCCGCGGCGCCGGGAGCCGGCGATCGGGTGGGTGACCACGTGCCGGTCCTGCACGGTCACGAGGGCCTCCGGAGAGGATCCGACGATCTGATAGGGCTCGCCCTCGGGGGTCTCGAAGGTGAACAGGTACATGTAGGGGCTCGGGTTCACCATGCGCAGCACGCGGTAGACCGCCAGCCCGTCGGCCTGCGTGTCCACGCTGAAGCGGCGGGAGACGACGGCCTGGAAGACCTCGCCGTCCACGATGGCCTCCTTGGCCTTCGCGACGGCGTCCGTGAAGCCGTCGTCGCCCCAGCGGTCCTCGGCCTCGGCCGCGACCTGCTCGGCGGTGGCCGTCAGCCAGCGGCCCGGGACGGCGGTGACCGGGTCGTCCACGCCGGCGGAGAGCTTCGCGGACATGGCCTCCAGGCGGGCGACGGCGTCGTCGTAGGCGGCGTCCGCGCCGGTGGCCAGGCCGTTCACGTTGATCGCGTTGGCCACGAGCGTGATGGTGCCCTCGGCGGCGTCGTGGACCGCGAGGTCGGTGACGAGGTTCATCGCCAGCTCGGGCAGGCCCAGGTGGTCCTCCGGGCCGTCCGGCAGGTGCTCGAGGTGGCGGATGACGTCCCAGCCGAGGAAGCCGGTGAGGCCGGAGAGGAAGTGGGGCAGCCCGTCGCCCACACGAGAGCGCACCCCGGTGCCCAGGGCGGCCAGGGTCTGCTCGAGGACCTCCAGGGCGTCGCCCTCGGCGGGCAGGCCGGCCGGCGGGGTGCCCTGCCAGTGGGCCTGCTGTCCGACGGCGGTGAGGGTGGCGACGGAGCCGGCGCCGATGAAGCTGTAGCGCGACCAGACCCCGCCGGGTGCGGCGGACTCCATGAGGAAGGTGCCGGGCCGGTCGTCCGCAAGGCGGCGGTACAGGGCCAACGGGGTGAGGCCGTCGGCCAGGACGGTGCGGATCACGGGGATGACGCGGGCCTCACCGGCGAGGGCGAGGAACCGTTCGCGGGACGGGTGCACGGCCCCGGTGGGCACGCGGGCGGCGGCGAGGGCCTCCTGTGAGACGGTCGCGTCGGTGCGGGTGTCGGTGTGCTGGCTCACGCGGTCTCTCCTCGGTTCTCGTCGGCGGCGGATCGGTCGGACCGCGGGTCGGCCGGCTCGGCGACGACGCGGCCGGTGAAGCAGGACGCGGTCCCCGTGTGGCAGGCGGGCCCGGTCTGGTCCACCTGCAGCAGCAGGGTGTCCCGGTCGCAGTCGGCGGCCACGGAGAGCACGCGCTGCAGGTGTCCGGAGGTCGCGCCCTTGCGCCAGAGCTCTGCGCGGGAGCGGGACCAGTAGGTGGCCCAGCCGGTCTCCAGGGTGAGCCGCAGGGACTCGGCGTCCATCCACGCCATCATGAGGACCTCACCGGTGTCATGCTGCTGCGCGATGGCCGGCACCAGCCCGTCGGCGGTGAAGGACAGGCTCTCGACCAGGGCGGCGACGTCGTCGCCGGACGGGGGCGTGGAGGCGGTGGACGACGTGGAGGCGGTGGTCATCCCGCCATTCTACGGGCGTCGACGGGCCCTGCCGGGGCCCGGAGACACCGTGCTACGTTGAGGCGGTGACTGCCTCCGACCACCCCCAGCAGGGTCCCGGCGACGCCGTGACCGAGACCGACTACGCCGCCGCCTCGCGCGCCGCCCTGGTCGAGGCGCTGACGCATGCCGGACCGGGGCAGCCGACGCTCTGCGAGGGCTGGCGGACCGAACACCTGGCCGCACACATCGTGCTGCGCGAGACCTCCCCGCTGGCCGTCGGACTGCTGCTCCCACCGGCGGCGAAGCGACTGCAGGAGAAGACGATCGCCCTCGGCGACGCCCACGCGGACGAGGCCGGCTATGCCCGGCTGGTGGAGCGTGTGGCCGCCGGTCCGCTGGAGGGTTCCCTCGGGCAGCGGGCCCAGGACGACGGCCCCGTCGACTCCGGCGCCCACGGCACCGCCGACGCCTCACCGGAGGCGGGCGGCCGTCGTCGCAGTCGAGGGCGCGTCGCCGGCCTGGTCAGCCGTGCCGCGGCACTGCTGCGCCGCACCCCGATGGGTACGACCGTGGCCGACGAGGTGCAGCTGCTGGAGTTCTTCGTGCACACCGAGGACGTGCGCCGTGCGAAGGACCGCTGGGCCCCGCGCATCCTCGCCGACGACTACGCGGACACGCTCTACACGCATCTGAAGCGCCGCGCGAAGCTGCTCTACCGGTCCGAGGAGACCGGGATCGAGCTGGAGCGTCGGGCGCGTCCGGCCTCGCGCGTGGACAACTCCCCCGTCATAGTGAAGGCCCCCGGCGACGACGGCCGGTCCGTGCACGTGGCCGGCCCCGCCGGCGAGCTCGTCATGCACGCCTTCGGCCGCCGCACGGCCGCCCTGGTCCTCGAGGACGTCGTCGACGCCTGAGCCGAGGGCACTCGGCGTGGACGCGGCGACCGCCGGGGTCCGTCCACGCAGGCCGCGACGCGCTCAGCGCACCACGTGCCCGGCCTTGCGCAGGGCGTCCTTGACGGAGCCCATCATGTGGTCCGGGCCGAAGTGGAAGATGGAGGCGGCCAGGACCGCGTCGGCGCCCGCGGCGACGGCCGGCGGGAAGTGCTCCGGACGGCCGGCGCCGCCGGAGGCGATGAGCGGCACCCGGGTCACCGCGCGCACGTCGCGGATCATCTCGAGGTCGAAGCCGTCCCGGGTGCCGTCGGCGTCGATCGAGTTCAGGAGGATCTCCCCCACGCCACGCTCGGCGGCCTCGCGGCACCAGGCGACGGCGTCCAGGCCGGTGCCGGTGCGGCCGCCGTGGGTGGTGACCTCGTAGCCGGAGGGGCAGCCCGGGTCCGCGGTGCGGCGGGCGTCCAGGGACAGGACAAGCACCTGGGCGCCGAAGCGGCGGGTGATCTGCGTGATGACCTCCGGCCGGGCGACGGCCGCGGTGTTGATGGAGGCCTTGTCTGCGCCGAGGCGCAGCAGCCGTGCCACGTCCTGCTCCGTGCGCACTCCGCCGCCGACGGTGAGCGGGATGAAGACCTCCTCGGCGGTGCGGGTCACCACGTCGGCGGTGGTCTGCCGGTCCGCGGTGGAGGCGGTGACGTCCAGGAAGGTCAGCTCGTCTGCGCCGGCGGCGTTGTAGCGGCGGGCCAGCTCCACCGGGTCGCCGGCGTCCCGCAGGTTCTCGAAGTTGACGCCCTTGACGACGCGGCCGGCGTCCACGTCCAGGCAGGGGATGACTCGGACGGCGACGGTCATGGTGGGGCTCCTGTGGGTCGACGGCTCAGAGACGGATGGCGTGGATCTCGGACACGAGGATGGCGCGGGCGCCGAGAACGTACAGCTCGTCCATGACGCGGTGGACGTCGTCCTTCTGGACCATGGAGCGGACGGCGACCATGGACTCGTCCTGCAGCGGCGAGATGGTCGGGGACTCCAGCCCGGGGGTGACGGCGGTGGCCTGCTCGAGCAGGGACTTGTCCACGTCGTAGTCGATCATCAGCCAGCGACGGGCGACCAGGACGCCCTGCAGGCGGCGCAGGAGGACGTCGAGGCCCTCGGGGTGCTTGCCGTTCTGGCCGATCATGATGGCCTCGGAGGCGAGGATCGGCTCGCCGAAGACCTCCATGCCGGCGGCACGCAGGGTGTTGCCGGTCTCCACCACGTCGGCGATCGCGTCGGCGACGCCGAGGGAGACGGCTGATTCGACGGCGCCGTCCAGGTGGACGATCTCGGCGTCGAGGCCGATCTTCTCCAGGTAGGCGGCGAGCAGGCCGTCGTAGCTGGTGGCGATCCGTTTCCCGGCCAGCTCCGCGGTGGCGGTGAAGGTGCCGGCCGGGGCGGCCAGACGGAAGGTGGAGGCGCCGAAGCCGAGGGCCATGATCTCCTCGGCCGTGTCCTTCACACGCGCGTCGGCGAACAGGTCGCGGCCGGTCAGGCCGACGTCGAGGGACCCCTGGCCGACGTACACGGCGATGTCGCGGGGACGCAGGTAGAAGAACTCGACCTGGTTCTCCGGGTCCACGAGGACGAGCTCGCGGGACGAGCGGCGCTGGTGGTAGCCGGCCTCGGTGAGGATCTCGATGGCCAGTTCGGACAGGGCGCCCTTGTTGGGGACGGCGATGCGGAGCATGGGGGGTGTCCTTCCTGGACTCAGAGGTGGCGGTAGACGTCCTCGAGGGTGAGGCCCTTGGCGATCATCATCACCTGCAGGTGGTAGAGCAGCTGCGAGATCTCCTCGGCGGCGGCCTCGTCGGTCTCGTGTTCGCAGGCCATCCAGACCTCGGCGGCCTCCTCCACGACCTTCTTGCCGATCTGATGGATGCCGGCTTCCAGCTCGGCCACGGTCTGTGAGCCGGCGGGACGTTCCCGGGCCTTGCAGGTCAGTTCGTCGAAGAGGGTGTCGAAGGTCTTCACGGGGGCCAGCGTAGCGAGGCCGGGCACCGCGGGTGCGGTGCCCGGTCTCTATGTGACGCGCAGCGGAGCGAGAACGCCGGTCAGCGGGCGGCGTGCTCCTCCTCCGGGCCGTCCGGCAGGAGCGTCTCCACGTGGGGCTTCTCGTGGGCCTTGGCGCGCACCCAGACGAAGAACCCGATGAGGGTGAACACCCCGTAGAAGAGGTACATGAAGGCGGAGGCGTAGTAGCCGGAGGACCACAGCAGCGGCACACCCACGACGTCCACGGCCACCCAGATGAGCCAGAACTCGACCCAGCCCTTGGCCATGCCGTAGGTGGCCAGCAGCGAGCCGACGAAGGTCCAGGCGTCCGCCCACACCGGCTCCCAGGAGCCGAGGGCCCGGAACACCGGGGTCAGGGCGATCGTGCCCACGACCATGCCGAGCGCCAGGAAGGTGCGGCCGCCCCAGCCGGCCCACTCCGGGGTGATGGCGCCGCCGTCCTGACCGCCGCCGTGCGCCTGGGACCGGCGCCAGCGGACCCAGCCGTAGACCGAGACGGCAATGAACATGACCTGACGGCCGGCCTGCCCGAGCAGCGTGGCATGGTCGGCGCCGCCGAACAGGGAGGACAGGAACACGGTCAGCAGGATCAGGTTGCCGATGATGCCCACCGGCCACGCCCAGACCTTGCGACGCATGCCGCCGAGGGCCGAGGCGAGCCCGAAGACGTTGCCGACGACCTCGCGGACGAGCAGGCCGCCTCCGCCGACGGGGATGTACCAGTTGAACAGGTCCACGAGCCACTGCATCAGGCGGTCGCCTCCTCGGCGTCGGCGGTGGCGTCGGCCGTCGGCCCGGGGGCGGTGGCGTCGGCCGTCGGCCCGGGGGCGGTCTCGCCGGCATGCGGGGCCGGGGCCGCGCCGGAGACCGCTCGCAGGGCGAGCTCGGTGAGCACGGCGGCCTCGAGGGCCTCACGGCCCTTGTCCTCGCGGGAGCCGGGCAGGCCCGCCCGGTCGATCGCCTGCTGCTCGGTGTCCACGGTGAGGACGCCGAAACCGACCGGCACGCCGGTGCGGACGGAGACCTCGGTGACGCCCTGGGTCACGGCGGAGCAGACGTAGTCGAAGTGGGGGGTGTCCCCTCGGACGACGACCCCCAGGACCACGACGACGTCGTGGGTGCGGGTCAGGCGGGCGGCGGCCACGGTGAGCTCGACGGTGCCGGGGACGCGGACGAGGTCCGCCTCGAGGCCGAAGTCCGCGGCAGCGGCCTGTGCGCCGGAGACGAGGCCGTCCATGATCTGCTCGTGCCACTGGGCGGCGACGATGGCGACCCGCAGGCCGGCGGCGGCCTCGCGGTCGTGGGTGAAGGTCGGGGCTCCTGCTCCGCTCATGCGTGGTGCTCCTCGGTCTCGGAGGGACGGGTGATGGCGCCGGCGGCGTCCGCGGGGGACGGCGTCAGCGGGTCTGCGGGGCGGCCGGGGATCTCCGGGGCGCTCTCGCCGAGGGCCGGCAGGTGGCCCATGCGCTCGCGCTTGGCGGCGAGGTAGGCGCGGTTGTGCTCGTTCTCCGGTGCCGGGGCGGGGACGCGCTCAACGACGTCGATGCCCGCCCGGCGCAGCGCCGTGAGCTTCACCGGGTTGTTGGTCACCAGCCGGACGCAGGTGATCCCGGCGTCGGCGAGGATCCGGGCCGCGGCGCGGAAGTCGCGGCCCTCGGCGGGCAACCCGAGGGCGAGGTTGGCGTCCACGGTGTCGAGTCCCTGCTCCTGCAGACGGTAGGCGCGGACCTTGTTGGCCAGGCCGATGCCGCGCCCCTCGTGGCCGCGCAGGTAGAGGACGGCGCCGCCGTGCCGGGCGGTGGCCTCCAGCGACCGCTGCAGCTGGGGGCCGCAGTCGCAGCGCAGGGAGCCGAGGACGTCGCCGGTGAGGCACTCGGAGTGCACGCGGACGGTCACGGGGCCGGCGGACGGATCGAGGTCCGGGGAGGTGAGCAGCACGTGCTCGGCGCCGGTGGCGGGGTCCGGGTGCACGGCGATCCGCAGGGGCCCGCGGGCCGTGGGCAGGCAGGCCTCGGCGGGCACGTCGTCGATCCGGGTGAGGAAGTCGGCCAGGTCCTCGATGGAGACAAGGACGAGGCCGTGCTCGTCCGCGAACTCGCGGAGGGCGGGCAGTCGCATCATGGTGCCGTCGTCGTGGGTGAGTTCGGCGATGGCCGCCACCGGGGCGAGGCCCGCCAGGCGGCAGAGCTCCACGCCGGCCTCGGTGTGGCCCGCCCGCTCGCGGACGCCGCCGTCCACCGCGCGCAGCGGGAAGACGTGGCCGGGGCGGGTGAGGTCGCCGGCCGCGGAGCCGGGGTGGGCCAGCACGCGGAGGGTGCGGGCGCGGTCGGCGGCGCTGATGCCGGTGGTGACGCCTGCCGCCGCGTCCACGGACACGGTGTAGGCGGTGCCCTTGGGGTCCTCGTTGGTGTCGGTCATCGGCGGCAGCGCGAGCCGCTCGGCCCAGGCCGCCGGCATCGGGGTGCACAGCACGCCGGAGGTGTGACGGATCGTGAAGGCGGTCAGCTCGGCGGTGGCCCGGGAGGCGGCGAAGATCAGGTCGCCCTCGTTCTCCCGGTCCTCGTCGTCCACCACGACGACGGCCCGTCCCGCGGCGATCGCGGCGATCGCCTCCTCGACGGGGTCGAGGCGGACGGGGTCGACACCGACGGTCTGCTGCAGGTCCTGTCCGTGGCTCATGCGCGCTCCTCCTCGTGTGCCGGCTTCGCCTGTTCTGCCGGCTGCGCCTGGTCTGGCGGCTCCTCCTGGTCTGCCGGTGCCGTGGCGTCCCGCGGTGCGGGGATCTGGGCGAGGCGCTCGGCATAGCGGGCCATCACGTCGGTCTCGACGTTGAGCCGGCGGCCGGCCTCGAGCCCGTCGAAGGTCGTGGCGGCGAGGGTGGCCGGGATGAGACCGACCTCGAACCAGTGCTCGGCGGCGTCCGGGGAGGACACCGCGGTGATCGTCAGGGACGCGCCCTGGAGGGCGACGGCCCCCTGGGCGGGCAGGTATCGGGCGAGACGGGCGGGGACGCCGACGCGCACCCGATGCCAGGCGCCCTCGTCCGCGACCTCGAGCACCGTGCCGACGCCGTCCACGTGGCCCTGGACCAGGTGGCCGTCCAGGTGCTGGTGGGGCAGCAGGCACCGCTCCAGGTTGACGCGGGAGCCGGGCGCGAGGTCGCCGAGGGCGGTCATGCGCAGGGTCTGGCCCATCAGGTCGGCGCGGAAGACGCCGGGCTCGGCGTCGGCGTCGTGGAGCGCGGTGAGGCAGACGCCGTCGACGGCCAGCGAGCCGCCCTCGGGCAGGCCGTCGAGCACGCCGGGGGCGTCCACGACGATCGTCGCGACGTCCGCCTCCGGACGGTGCACCAGCTCCCGGACGGTGCCGATGTGCGTGATGATCCCGGTGAACACGGTGTCACTCCTTCCCTGCGGCCGTCGCCGGCCGCAGATGGGTCCAGGTGTCGGGGCCGAGCGGGCGGACCGGGCCGCCCTCGGCGGAGTCCGGGGTCCAGCGCACGGCGTGGGCGAGGGTGTCCACGGCCAGGCCGGACACGGCGGGCAGGCCGGCGCCGAGGAACGTCGGCGCGGTGTAGACGTGCAGCTCGTCGACGAGGTCGGCGGCGATCCAGGCGGCCAGCACGGTGGGACCGCCCTCGATCAGCAGGTGCTCGCATCCGCCGCGGCCGTGCGGCCAGGGGCCGGGGTGGGCGGCGATCGCCGCGAGCACCTCGGCGGGGTCGTGGGAGCGCAGGTGCAGAGGCTCCTCCCCCGCCGCCAGGGCGGGGTGGCCGCGCAGGGCGGCCCCCGCGGGGATCCGACGGTGCCCCATGACCACGGGGACCGGCTGGACGGAGGCGAGGGAGCCGTCGTCGTCCCGGGCGGTGAGCCGGGGGTCGTCCGCGAGCACGGTGCCGGTGCCCACGACGATCGCGTCCACCCGACCGCGCACGGCGTGGGCGTGGGCGCGGGAGGCGGGCGAGGTGATCCACTGGCTGGTGCCGTCCGCGGCGGCGGCGCAGCCGTCGAGGGACTGCGCCAGGTGCGCGGTGACGAAGGGACGGCCCGTGGCGCGGGCGCGACGCCAGCGGTCGGTGAGGGCGAGGGATCCGGCGTGTCCGGTCGGGCCCGACACGTCGAGGCCGGCGGCCCGGAGGGTCTGTGCTCCCCCGCCGGAGGTGCCGGTCGGATCGGCGACGGCGTAGACGAGGCGGCCGATGCCGGCGGCGCGGACGGCGCCGGTGCAGGGTCCGGTCCGCCCGGTGTGGTCGCAGGGTTCGAGGGTGACGTGGAGGGTGCAGGCGGCCGGGTCGACCGCAGCGGCCTGCGGGTCGGTCTCGCGCAGGGCGGCCCAGGCGGCGAGGGCGTCGGCCTCGGCGTGCAGGGTGCCGGCGCCGCGGTGGCGGCCGACGGCGAGGAGCTGTCCGTCGGGAGCGGTCAGGACGGCGCCGACGAGCGGATTGGCGCCCCGGACGCTCTCGAGGGCGGCGGCGACGGCGAGGTCCATGGCGGCCTCGTCCGTGAGGTGCTCCATCTGCGTCCTCCCGTGCGCTCGGCGCTCCGGGTGGCCCTCACCCGGAGGCGCGCTCCGGGGGCATGTGGGGACGGACAGGGCAGGGTGCTGCGAAGAGACCTCTGCCGAGGCGTCGGCTGCGTGCTTCTCCCATCCAGACTCTTACTGTCGGTGCCGGAATTCCACCGGCTCAACCGTCCGCGTGGGCCGGGGCTCTCGCCTGGCTCACGCTCGCGGGTCGCGGACTGTCACCGCCGGTTCGGACTTTCACCGACCCCGGAGCACGTTAGCTGGGATCAAGTATGCCACGTCACGCCCTGCCGTGGGCGCAGGCGTGGGCCGCCGTCTCACGCAGCAAGCGGATGGCCGCGTCCGGGTCGTCCGCGCCGTAGACAGCGGAGCCCGCCACGAAGACGTCGGCGCCGGCCTCGGCGGCGCGGTGGATGGTGTCCGCGTTGACGCCGCCGTCCACCTGGAGGGCGAGCTGACCGCCCAGGTCGTCGACGGCCTTCCGGGCGGCACGGATCTTCGGCAGCACGAGGTCCAGGAACGGCTGGCCGCCGAAGCCGGGCTCGACGGTCATGAGCAGGAGCATGTCCAGCTCCCCCAGCATGCCCAGGTGGGGTTCGAGGGCGGTGCCGGGGTTGAGCGCCATGGCGGCCTTTGCGCCGCGGGCGCGCAGCTCGCGGGCCAGGCGCACCGGGGCCTTGGCGGCCTCGGCGTGGAAGGTCACGGAGGCGGCGCCGGCGTCCACGTAGTCCGGGGCCCAGCGGTCCGGGTCCTCGATCATCAGGTGCAGGTCCAGCGGCAGGTCGGTCGCCTTGCCGATCGCCTCGACCACCGGCAGGCCCAGGGTCAGGTTCGGCACGAAGTGGCCGTCCATGACGTCCACGTGGACGGCGTCGGCGGCGCCGATCCGGCCCAGCTCGTCCGCCAGCCGGGCGAAGTCGGCCGAGAGGATCGACGGGTGCAGGTGGACGGTCGGGGACGTCGCGGTCATGGCGGGCTCCTGTGGTGGGGACGGGCGGAGTATCCGGGTGGGTCCGGCCGGCTCAGGCCGGCTTCCGCACCAGGGCGAGGAACATGGCGTCGGTGCCGTGGCGGTGGGGCCACAGCTGGGCGGTCTTCGTCGCGGGCAGGCCGAGGTCACCCACGGCCACGGACTGCAGCGCCTGTGCCGCGTCGAGCTGCTCGAGCTCCGGGTGGCGGCGCAGCAGGTCCTCGGTCTGGACCACGGTCTCGGCCGGGTGCGGCGAGCAGGTGACGTAGGCGAGGACTCCGCCGGGGACCAGCGCGCCGACGGCGGCGTCCAGCAGCTCGGCCTGCAGGTCCGTGAGGACGGCGAGGTCGGCCGGGGTGCGGCGCCAGCGCGACTCGGGGCGGCGGCGCAGGGCGCCGAGCCCGGTGCACGGGGCGTCGACGAGGATGCGGTCGAAGCCGGGCGCGGCCTCGGGCGCCTCGGAGATCCGGCGGCCGTCGCCGGCGCGGACGGTCCAGGCCCGCTGCGGCACGGCGGTGAGCGCCCCACGGACGAGGTCGGCGCGGTGGTCGGCGACCTCGTTGGCGAGCAGGTGGGCGCCCCGCTCGGCGGCCAGCGCGGCGAGCAGGGCGGCCTTGCCGCCGGGGCCGGCGCAGAGGTCGAGCCAGTGCTCGGTGCCAGACGCGCCCGAGGCGACGGGGCCGTCGTCGTGCGCCTGTCCCCCGAGCGGGACGGAGGCCAGAGCACGGGCGGTGAGCTGGGAGCCGACGTCCTGGACGCGGACGACGCCGTCGCGGACGCCGGGCAGGCGGGCCGCGTCGCCGCCGGCGTGGAGGGCGGCGTCGGGGGCGATGGGGCTGGGCTCGGCGCCGGCCTCCAGGACCGGTCCGATGTCTCCGAGACCGGGCAGCGCGACCACGTTGACCACGGGGGCGGCGTTGTCCGCCTCGAGCAGGTCGGTGAGCTCGGCGGCGTCGGCGCCGTGGCTGACGAGGGCCTGGCGCAGGCCGCGCACGATCCAGGCCGGATGCGAATGGCGGATGCCGAGGGACTTCTCGGAGCCGTCGTCCGGGGCGACGCGCTCGATCCAGTCCTCGCGAGGCGTCTCGGAGATGCGGCGCAGCACGGCGTTGACGAAGCCGGAGGGGCCGGCACCGATCTTCTCGCGGACGAGGGCGACGGTGGCGTCGAGCGCCGCGTGGGCGGGCACCCGCATGCCGAGCAGCTGGTGTGCGCCCAGAAGCAGGGCGTCGAGCACGGGGGCGTCGAGGTCGGCCAGCGGGCGGTCCACGCACTCGGCGAGGATCGCGTCGTACAGGCCGATGCCGCGCAGGGTGCCGTAGGTCAGCTCGGTGGCGAAGCCGGCGTCGCGGCGGTCCAGGCGGCGGGCGTGGATGCGCTGCGGCAGCACGAGGTTGGCGTAGGAGTCGTCCTGGTGGACGGCGCGCACCACGTCGAAGGCGACGGCGCGGGCCGGATCGGCCTGGCGCGAGCGCTGCGACGGCGCGACCGCCGAGTAGTGCCTCCCGGCACCGGAGCGGCCGCGGTTACGGGTGCGGCCCCGGGCGTCGCGGCGGTCCTGACGCCCTCGCCCGCCGCCGCGCCGGTCGTCCCGGCCGGATCCCTGTCCCTGTCGACGATCGCTCATGCGCGGGTCTTCCCTTCGGCGGTGGTGCGGGCGGCGAGGCGGGCCGCGTGGGCGGCCTGCAACTCGGCGGTGTGGTCGGCGAGCTCGGTCCCGGCCAGCAGGCGGGGCGAGCCGGTGGCGCCGCGGGCCCAGTCGGCGGCGGCCATGAGCTTCTTGCCAGACGGCTGGACGCGGGTGAGCTCGAGCGCGCCGGAGCCGGCGCGCAGCCAGGCCCTCTTCGCGGCCACGAGCAGGTCTCCGACGGAGGCGGCGGCCACCTCGGCGGGCAGGTCCTCCTCGGCGTGCGGCAGGACGGCGTCGAGCTTGAAGCGGGTGGGGGCGTCGGCCTGGTCGGCGAGCATCCAGCCCCAGGCGCCGGGCTCCGGGGTGACGCCGTTGACCAGAGCGCCCACGGCTGCGGCGTCTCCGGCGGCGTCGACGAGCCCGTCGGCGTGCGAGAGCTTCTCGGCGTGGGTCGGTTCGCCCTGCTGCGGCGTGGCGACGGCGGTGCCGGCAGAGAGTCCGTCCAGCACCTCGACCACCAGCGGTCCCCCGTCCGCGGCCAGCCCGGCCAGCAGGTCACCGGAGGTCTGGCCTGGTGCGACGTCCCGGTGCATCCTGGCGAAGACCGGGCCGGTGTCCAGGCCCTCCTCGAGCTGGAACACGTCGGCGCCGATGCGGGTCTCGCCGGCCATCATGGCGCGCTGCACGGGGGCGGCGCCGCGCCAGGCAGGCAGCGTGGAGAAATGCAGGTTGAGCCAGCCGTGCTTCGGCACGCCCAGCAGCTCGGCCGGCACGAGCGCACCGTAGGCCACGACGACGGCCACGTCCGCTCCCAGCGCACGGATCGCCTCGGCGGCCTCGGCGCCGGCCTCCCCGCGGAGGCGGTCGGCCTTGACGGTGGGGATGCCGTGGGCCTCGGCGGCCGCGGCCACCGGGGACGGGGTGAGCACCCGCTTGCGGCCCAGCGGGGCGTCCGGCCGGGTCAGCACGCCGACGACCCGGTGGCGGGAGGCCACGAGCGCCTCGAGCACGGGCACCGCGGTCTCGGGCGTGCCTGCGTAGAGGACACGCAGCGGTGCGCCCGCGTCCTGGGCGGACGCCGGCTCGGCCGGCTGGGCGGTGGTCTGCGCAGTCGCCTGCGCGGCGGGCGGGGCGGCGGGGTCAGTCATGGTCTCCTGGGGTGTCTGGCCGGTGGCGCACCGACGGGCGGTGCGGACACGGATGCTGCGGTGGCCGTGGGACGTCGGCGCCTTCCGAGGACGGAGGCGACGAGACGGCCCACGGACAGCATGCCATCCAGGTGGTCCACCGCGCGGTGGAGGCACCGGGCCGGCAGTCAGTCGCCCGGCTCGGGGTCCGGCAGGCCGTCGCCCGGCATAGGGCCCGGCAGGCCGTCGCCCGGCTCGGGCACCTCCTCGTCCTCGGCCCCGGGGCGGGGTCCGACCCGGTGCGGACCGGCAGGCTGGTCATCGGGCTGACGGTCCCTCGGCTCCCGCCGGAGCTGCCGTGGCGGCGTGGGATCCGGCCCGGGACGGCGCCCCGCCGGCCGGTGCGCCGCTGCCGGGGGCTGCGGAATCGGCACCGTTGCCGGCACCGGCACGCTGCACCGGCGGCGGGCCGATCTCACGCAGGGCGGGGCCGGCCTCGGCTGCGGCCTCCTGGTGGGTCCAGAGCTGGCGGAGCGCCCAGAACTTGTGCCAGTGCTGCCTGAGCACGGCGGGGTTGGCCTGGTGCACGGCCACCTCGGTCTCGCCGATGGCCACGCCGAGCAGCATCTCGGCGCCCCCATGGGCCCAGGGCTCCCAGGTGCCGGCCACGGGGTCGACCAGGGACTCCTCGGCCTGCAGGCCGGCCACGAGCTGCATGACCACCTTGGCGTCGAGCGGCTTGACCCGGCCGTCACGGCCGGTGGTCTTGGTCTTGAAGTCGATCAGGCACAGGCGCCCACCGATGCGCGCCACGAGGTCGAGGGTGCCGGCGTAGCCGACGGAGTCGTTCCACACGGTCACCTCCGCCGCCACGGGCTGCACACCGTAGAGGTCCCACCACTCGTCGAAGCGGTCGGCGTAGGCGCCCTCGCCGTGCTGGATCAGCCGCTGACGGCACTCGGCCATGCGGTGCGGCCTGCCGAGGGCGCGGAGGGAGACCTGCTCGGCGTAGTCGTGGACCCGGTCGCCGCGCTCGGCGGCGGCGTCACGGTACTTGGCGGCGGCGTCCGCGTTCTGCCGAGCGATCTGGCGCAGCCGTGCCGAGGAGCCCAGCGCCTGTTCGAGCCGGGCGTCCTTCGTGGCGGCGTCAGCGGCCATCCAACCGACCCAGCCGTCCAGGTCCGCCTTCTCCAGGCCGATGACGGTGGTGATCGACGGCACCTCCGGCAGGCCGCCGAGCTTGCGCGAGTACATGCGCCCGCGCTCTGTGGCGTGGGCGAGGCGTGGCTGGGTCATGGTCCACCATTCTGGCAGGCGGTCCGGACGGGGCGTCGGGTCTCCACAGGTGAGACGGCTGACACCTCCTGCCCTGCAGGGCGCGCCCGCCCCCGATTTGGCATCCGCCGACGACATGGTCTAGAGTTCTTTCTCGTTGGAAAACGCGGCGAGCGGTTCCGATGAGGAAGACGATCGCCGCGTCGATCCATGCGGATGTAGCTCAGTTGGCTAGAGCGCCACCTTGCCAAGGTGGAGGTCGCGGGTTCGAATCCCGTCATCCGCTCGCATGACCTTTCAACCCTGGTCGGGTGGCCGAGAGGCGAGGCAGCGGCCTGCAAAGCCGTATACGCGGGTTCGAATCCCGTCCCGACCTCGCGGCTCCTCCAGAGATGGAAGGAACTGTACTCAGCAGTCGTGAGACTGATGAGCGCGATTGGCGCAGTGGTAGCGCGCTTCCTTGACACGGAAGAGGTCACTGGTTCGAACCCAGTATCGCGCACGGACGGTGGTCTTCAGTGGCCGACCGGTTCTGCGGATGTAGCTCAGTTGGCTAGAGCGCCACCTTGCCAAGGTGGAGGTCGCGGGTTCGAATCCCGTCATCCGCTCCATTCATGTCTGAGGCCCCGTCGGCACCACCGGCTGGGCCTCAGTCGTCCTCGGATCCCATCGCCTCGGCGGTCGTCCCGGCCCCGCGTCTCGGCCGGGCTCTCGATCCGGTCCGCTGTCAGCCGGCGCCCAGCGCCCGCCGCAGCGCCTCCACATCGTCCATCACCTTGTCCGGCGTGTAGTCGAGTCCCTCGGCCAGCTCGTGGTTGAGGATGCGCCCCTGGGCCTGGAGCGCGGAGAAGGCCGCTCCCCCGGCGCCGATCGCGCCGAGCACCGGCACGGCGCGCAGGACCCCGCGGCGCAGCACCACGGAGTGCATGCGGGAGGCGAACCGGGCGAGTACCCGTCGGCAGATCGGTCCGATGACGCTGCGGCGCAGCAGGTCGGCCGGCAGCCCAGCGCCCGCGGCACCTGCCCTGGCACCAGCCCCCGTCCGGGCACCGAAGCCGGCGTCAGCACCGATGCCGGCATCGGCGTCGAGCCCTCCGCCGGTCGACTCGCCTCCGCTGCGTCGACCCCAGTCGCCGTCGCCGTAGCCGACGGGACGTCCGTCGCGCTCGAGGCGCGGACCGGTGAGCCGGACGGCGGCCGCGGCGCCCTCCACCTCCAGCAGGCCGCCGAAGAGCAGGAGAAGCTGCTCGAGCTCCGCGTCGGTCGGCGGGGCGCCCTCGTGGTCGGTGCCGGAGAGCCGGTGCCCGTAGAGATAGGCGAGCTCCTGGGACAGGCGCAGGCCGAAGACGAGCTGCTGCATCACATCGGCGCCGGCGCCGGCGGTCATCGCCACCGGCCCTGCAGGCAGGGCGGACACCACGGCGGCCGACGAGGACCAGGCGGTCAGCTGCAGGACCCGCCGCAGGCCCAGGGCGCGCATCTCGGGCTCGGTGAGCACGGCGGCCAGGCCCTCGGTCAGGACCCGGCGGCGTGCGCCGTCGTCGGGAAGCAGGCCCCGGGCCTGCCTGAGGAGGAATCGCTCCCGGTCCACGCGGACGCCGGGGACGCGGAGGGCACGGCGGACGGCGGCCTCGACGGCCGACAGGGCCTGCCTGCCGTCCGGGTCGGTGCCGCCGGGCGAGGGCACGGAGCCGCTCATCGGCGGTCCCCCGCGCCGGTCACCGCGGCGTCACTTCTCCTCGGCGATGCCGAGCTGGCCCTCGCGGACGAGCGCGGTCATGCGGGAGACGGTGCGGAAGTACTTCTTCATGTATCCGCCGTGCATCATCTCGTGCGTGAACAGCTCGTCGAAGGCGGTGCCGGAGGCGACCACTGGGACGTCCTTGTCATAGAGCCGGTCCGCGAACACCACGAAGCGCAGCGCGGTGGCCTGCTCGGTGATGGTCTCCACGTTGTGGAGGGCGATGACGTCCACGTCCTTGACGAGCTCCCGGTAGCGCGAGGGGTGCACGCGGGAGAGCATCGCGGTGAGGTCGGCGAAGTCGTCCTCGGCCACCACACCGACGTGCGGGAAGTTCTTCGCCACGGTGTCCATGACCTCGGCGTCGTCGAGCGGGGCGGGGGCCTCGGAGAGGCCGCGGTGGCGGTAGTCCTCGCCGTCCACGCGGATCACCTCGAACTGCTCGGCGAGCACCTGGATCTCGCGCTTGAAGTCCTGTGCGGCGAACCGGCCTTCGCCGAGGGCGCCGGGCAGGGTGTTGGAGGTCGCCACGAGGCGGACGCCGGCGTCGGCCAGCTCGCGCATGAGGCGGGACATGAGGACGGTGTCGCCCGGGTCGTCCAGCTCGAACTCGTCGATGCAGACCAGGGTGTACTCCTTGAGCACGTCCACGGCCTTGCGGAAGGACAGGGCGCCGACCAGGTTGGTGTACTCCACGAAGGTGCCGAAGGCCTTCGGGCCCGGGGCGGCGTGCCAGGTGGAGGCGAGCAGGTGGGTCTTGCCGACGCCGAAGCCGCCGTCCAGGTAGATGCCGGCCGGCCCCGCCGCCCGCTTCTTCCCGCCGAACAGGCCGCCGAACAAGCCTCCGGAGCCGCCATGCCCGCCGCGCCCGCCACCGATCGAGGCCGCGAAGTCCTTCAGCCGGTTCACGGCCTCCGCCTGCGACGGATGGGCCGGGTCCGGGATGTAGGTGTCGAAGGACACCTCACCGAAGCGGTAGGACGGCTGGAAGCCGGCGAGCAGTTCGTCTGCCGAGACCTGCGGGGAGCGCTCGGACAGATGGACGGTCTGGGCCACGGCGGACTCCCTTTCCTTCGGCGTGCGTTGTCCCGGTTCACTGTACCGTCCGCCGCCTGCACCGACGATGACGGTTTAGGACAGCCTGCCTATTAGGACCCGCCGCCCTCGCGTAATCTGACGGCCGAGGGCCCGGCCCGGACGCCGGCCGCCGAACGCGGCGTCTCCGCACGGAGGACGGCACCGGAGAGGGCCCGCAGGCCAGACCCCATCGACAGGAAGAGGTGCCCCTGATGGCCGAGACCTCCACCGAGTTCGCCGAGTACGCCCACCCTGAGAAGCTCGTCTCCACCGCCTGGGTCGCCGAGCACATCGGCGACGAGGACGTCGTGGTCCTCGAGTCCAACGAGGACACCCTGCTCTACTCCACCGGTCACATCCCCGGTGCCGTGAAGATCGACTGGCACACCGAGCTCAACGACCCGGTGACCCGCGACTTCGTCGGCCCGGAGGCCTTCGCGGAGCTGCTCGGCTCCAAGGGCATCGGCCCGGACACCACCGTGGTGTTCTACGGCGACAAGTCCAACTGGTGGGCCGCCTACGCCCTCTGGGTCTTCACCCTCTACGGCCACAGGGACACCCGCCTGATGAACGGCGGCCGCGACAAGTGGATCGCCGAGGGCCGCGAGACCACCCGCGAGGTCCCGTCCGTCACCCCGGTCGACTACCCGGTGACCGACCGCGACGACACCACCGATCGCGCCGCCCGCGAGGACGTGTTGGCCGCCCTCGGCTCCACCCCGCTGATCGACGTGCGCTCCCCCCAGGAGTACACCGGCGAGACCACCCACATGGACGGCTACCCGCAGGAGGGCACCCTCCGCGGCGGCCACATCCCGACCGCCGCCTCCGTGCCGTGGGCGAAGGCCGCCAACGAGGACGGCACCTTCAAGTCCCGCGCCGAGCTCGAGGCGATCTACCGCGACGAGGCCGGACTCGGTGAGACCGACAAGGTGATCGCCTACTGCCGCATCGGCGAGCGTTCCTCCCACACCTGGTTCGTGCTCAAGCACCTGCTCGGCTACGAGGACGTCCGCAACTATGACGGCTCCTGGACCGAATGGGGCAACGCCGTGCGCGTGCCGATCGTCATGGGCGACGAGCCCGGCCGGGCCCCGCAGCGCTGACCTGCGCCCGGCGGACTCGCCCGGAGCGGCGTCCGCCTGCCCCGCCTCACTGCCTGGGATCTCAGGGACTTCCCGACGGCGGCCGGTCGCCTTCCGCACGAAGGTGACCGGCCGTCGTCGTCCGTCTGCGGCCCGGAGAACCGGTGGCCCAGGGCTGAAGGACGCCTCCGCTGACGTTCTCTGGGCCTGCCGGCGGCGGCATGGGGTCCTAGGATGGTGAGCCATGACCGAGAACACCGCGCTGCCCACCGCCCTGGCCGAGATCGTCGACGACTTCACCGCGGTCCCGGACCCGGAGAAGCTGGAGCTGCTGCTCGAGTTCTCCGACGAGCTGCCGGAACTGCCGGCCCGCTACGACGGGCATGAGGAGGAGATGGAGCAGGTCGTGGAGTGCCAGTCCCCGCTCTTCCTGGCCGTGGAGATCGAGGGCGAGCCCGCCGGCGGACAGTCCGTGATGCGCCTGTTCATCACCGCACCCCCGGAGGCGCCGACCACGCGGGGCTTCGCCTCCGTGCTCTCGCAGGGACTCGATGGGCTGACCGCCGCCGAGATCCTCGGCGTACCGGACGACATCCCGAATCGCCTCGGCCTGGCCCAGGCGCTGACGCCGCTTCGCCTGCGCGGCATGTCCGCGATGCTCGGCCGCATCAAGCGCAACGTGAGGGACCTGACGGCCGAAGGCTGACGATGGCGCGCAGGAAGGACGCCGGGGATGCGCCGACGCCGGCCGTCGCCGCACTGACCCGGGCGGATGCCGTTCACACCCTGCACCGCGTGGAGATCGACGACGGACACACCGCCGCGGACGCCGTGGGCGTGGGCGAGCGGATGGCCACGGCGCTGGGCGTGGAGCCGGCCCGCGTGTTCAAGACTCTGATGGTGCAGGTGCCGGATGGTTCGCTGGCGGCCTGCGTGGTCCCGGTGTCCGGGCGGCTTGATTTGCGGGCCGCGGCGAAGGCCCTCGGGGCGAAGAAGGCCGTGATGGCGGGCCGCGAGGAGGCCGAGCGCAGGACCGGATACGTCCGCGGCGGGATCTCACCGTTCGGCCAGCGGCAGCGGTGCCCGGTGCTGGTGGACGAGAGCGTCCTGAACTGGGCCACGGTGTTCGTGTCCGGCGGGCAGCGGGGGCTGGACATCGAGATCGCGCCCGCTGACCTCGTGCGGGTTGCGGACGCGACGGTGGCGCCGATCGAACGAGGACCCTAGCGAAGAAGCGTTCTACTGATACAGATCCATTTATCAGTGGAGCGCTTCTTCTCTTTGCTGAGGGGTGTCAGTCGGCGATGACGCGGTCGAGCCGTTCCCACAACGCGTCGTCGAGCGAATGGGAGAAGGTCGCCGTCATGTGATGGGAGTCCATGTAGACCAGGGCATTGCCAACCACGGGCGCGCAGACCGGGCCCGGGCAGATGAAGTCGTTGAGGTCGATCACCTCGACTTCGGGCACCTGCTCGGCAGCGGCGAGGATGTCTGGGGTGCCGGAGTCCGCCAGGCCCTCCTCGCGGTCCCAGGAGCAGGCCGCGATGTCGTCGCTGTGGCGTTCGACGCACTCCGGCACGGGCCGGCTCGCATGCGGCGGGTCCGCCAGCACCACGGTGTGGTCCGCGTGGGCGACGAGCTTCTTCCATCCCTCCGCCATGCCGTCGGCGGCGGAGGAACCGTCCGCGTCACGGTAGAAGCTCGCCGAGGTGATGATGACGTCCGCCTGCTCGGCCTCGACCTCCTTGATCACCTTCTCGTTCCAGGAGGTGCATTCGGTGAACGGGCGCGGTCCGCCGTTCTCCTCGGACAGTTCCACGGTGTGCGTGGTGATCGGGCAGGCGCCCTTGACGTAGGAGACCACGTTCCATCCCCGTTCGAGGGCCTCGTCCACGATCGCCTCAGACCAGTGGTGGACGTGGGAGTCACCGACCAGCAGGACAGTGGTGTCAGCGTCCGGGTCGCCGTCCTCGCAGCGCTTGGCGGTGTCGTCCGCGGCCTCGACCTGGCAGTCCCGATACAGCAGCGGCGAGCCGTCCCGGGAGCCCGAGGACGGTGCGGGGACGATCTGATCGACGCTGAGCCCGGCGAGCTCGTCCATCGGGTCCCAGCCCTCCGGCGGGGAGGCAGGCTCCTCGGCCTCGGCGTCCTCGGCGGAGGCGAGGGCTTCCGCCCGATTCGAGCCGGCGGCCGTCGTCCCGTCGGCAGGTCCGGGCTCCGGGTCCTCGTCGGTCGCGATGCCCGCGCCGGCGGCCCCGGCGCCGGCGACCGCCCCTTCGGTATCCGGCAGGGCGGTGCGCTGGGAGGCGGTGAACGCGAGCGCCAGGGCGAGCGCGCAGACGCCGGCGGTGGCGAGGCCACCGGCCAGCAGCGGGCGGAGGGTGCCTCGGCGTCGACGACGGCGTGCCTTGGCCCGGGTCTGGGCGGCGGTGGGCGACGCTGCGGCCGAATGCGACCCCATGAAGGGCTTCTCGACGGCGATGCGCAGCAGCCAGGCCACGGGCACCGACGCAGCCGCCAGCACCAGGCCCAGCCACAGGGGAAGGCCCTCGGCGAACCGCCAGGAGGCGATCGCGATCACCGGCCAGTGGACGAGATACAGCGAGTAGGAGAGGTCGCCGACCCACCGTGCCGGCCGCGAGGACAGCAGGGTGCCGACGCCGGCGCCGTGGCGATCGCCCTCCGCATGGGTGCCGGCCAGGATCATCAGGGCCGAGCCGACGACCGGGACCGCGGCCTTGTAGCCCGGGAACACGGTCTCTTCCGTGAAGACGACGACGGCGGCCAGGACCATGGCCAGACCCGTCCAGCCGAGCACGACACGGAGCCGGGCGGGCAGTGCGGGCAGGAGCACGACGAGCGCGGCCAGTGCCGCGCCGACGCCGAGCTCCCAGGCGCGCGTGGTGGTGATGAAGTAGGCCGCCCCCGGGTTCTGCGGGGTGTAGAGCACCGAGTGCACGAGGGACACGACGCTCACGACGGCGGCGACCAGGAGGACCCGGATGGCGACGGCGCGGGGATCGAGGGCCGGTTCGCCGGCAGTGGGGGCGGCCTGTCGAGCGGCGCGTCGGCGGGGCCGGCCGTCGGTGCCGGTGGGGGCAGCGGCGCGGCGACGCAACGCGAACGCGACGAAGGCGACCAGCAGGAGCGGCCAGACGAGGTAGTACTGCTCCTCCACGCCCAGGGACCAGTAGTGCTGGAGCGGGCTGGGCGCGGCGTCGGCGTTGAAGTAGTCGGTGCTGTCGGCGGCCAGGGACCAGTTGGCGACGCTCAGTGCCGCCCAGAGGCCCGTCCAGCCGAGCGACTCCCACCGGGACAGCGGCAGGAACGCCCACCCGGCGGCCAGGGTCAGGGCGATCACGACGAGGGCTGCCGGCAGGATGCGCCGGACACGCCGCACGTAGAAGTCGGTCAGGCAGACACCGCCGGTGCGGCTGATCTCCTTGATCAGAAGCCCTGTGATGAGAAAGCCGGAGATGACGAAGAAGACGTCGACGCCGACGTAGCCTCCGGGCAGCCAGGGAAGGCCGGCGTGGAACAGCAGGACGCTGAGCACGGCGAGGGCGCGGATGCCCTGGATGTCGGCGCGGAAGCGATGGGCAGCGAGGCCGGTGGGAGGCACCGTGGTCCTCGCCCGCCTCCCGGGGCATCGACGGGGGCGGAACTGATGTGGGGCATGAAGCACGCAGACGGGGTCGGGGACGGAAGGACAGCCGGCCGGCACGGAGGGATGGTGTGACCGCGTCGGGGCGGCGGCGTCAGCGTGGCCCCGGCGGCCTGACGACGAGGCCCCGCGCACCGGGTGGCCACACGAGGCCGTGGTCTGCGCGTCCAGACAGCTCGGCCAGGAGACGGCTAGCCGAGACTACTCAGCGGTCAGCAGAACACGCTGTGTAGACCTGTCATATCCCTGTGCGCTCAGAGCGCGGCGATTGGCTCGACTCCCGTGAGACGGGGCCGGCCTGGCCCGACGCCGGCGGCCGGCGAGGCGCTCTACGGTGCCGGCCTGGCCCGACGGAGATGCTCTGCAGGCTGTCCTGGCCCAACAACCGCGGCCGGCGAGGCGCTCTACGGGGCAGGCCAGGCGCGTGGCGTCCCATGCAGGGGGGGCTCACGTCTCGTGTGAGGTCAGCCACTGACGACGCACGGTGATCATGCGTTGGACCACAGTCACGAAGGAGGCGGCCGCCAGAAGGCAGAGAACGACGGTGAGAACGACCGCCGGCACGCCGATGCCCACGAGCCCTGCGGCCACGAGGGTGACGATGAGACGCTCGGCCCGTTCTGCGATGCCGGTGTCTGCGGTGAACCCGAGTGCCTCAGCCTTGGCACGGACATAGGAGACGAGCATGCCCGACGCCAGGCAGAGGGAGGCGGCGACGCCGAGGACGGTCTGCTCCCCCACCCCGAAGGCCCACCACATCAGCCCCAGGAAGACCGCTGCGTCCTGCACCCTGTCCAGGGTCGAGTCCAGGAAGGACCCCCAGCGGCCGGTGGTGCCGGAGAGCCGGGCCATGACGCCGTCGAGGACGTCGGAGAACACGAAGAGCGTGATCACCATGACGCCCCAGAAGAGGTGTCCGACGGGGAAGAGCGCCAGTGCACCGACGACCACGCCCAGCGTTCCGGCCACCGTGACCGCGTCCGGGGTCACACCCCAGCGCAGCAGCAGCCGCGCCGGAGGCGTGAAGATGCGGTTCGTGGCCCCGCGGGCATGGCGGTCCAGCATCAGCAGGCGTCCCCGTCCTGCCGCTCGGCGAACTCCGCGGCGGCCTCGTCCCAGGCGGTGTGGAGCAGCTCCCAGGTCTGGCCGAGGGTCTGTGCCATGTTCTTGGTCTGGGCGATGATCGGCAGGAAGTTCCCGTCACCGGACCAGCGCGGCACCACGTGCTGGTGCAGGTGTGCCGCGATGCCGGCCCCGCCGACCGCGCCCTGGTTCATGCCGAGGTTGTAGCCGGCGGGGTTCGCGACCTTCTCCAGGGCGACCATGGCCGTCTGGGTCAGGCGCGCCATCTCCGCGGCCTCCTCCGCCGTGATGTCCGTGTACAGGGGCACGTGGCGGTAGGGGCAGATCAGCAGGTGGCCCGGGTTGTACGGGTAGAGGTTGAGCAGCACGAAGCAGGTCTCGCCTCGGTGCAGGATCAGGCTGTCCTCGTCCGAGCGGGACGGGCCGGCGCAGAACGGGCAGGTGTGCTCGTCCTTGACCTGCTCCTGACCCTTGGACACGTACGCCATCCGATGGGCGTTCCAGAGGCGCGAGAAGGCATCGGGCACCCCGGCGAGGGTGTGCTGGTCGGTGGCCCGGCCGTCGTCGGGAAGGCCGTGGCCCGCCGCGGGCGCGTCCGCTGCGCCGGTCGGCGACTGCCGTCCGGCGTCGGGGGCGTCGTGGTGAGGCCGGATCACGGGGTCACCTCGCGGTCGCGCACCGCCTTCACGATGCGGGCGACGGCCTCGTCCACCGGCACGCCGTTGTCCTGCGAGCCGTCACGGAAGCGGAAGGACACGGCGCCGGCCTCGGCGTCCTCGCCGCCGGCGATGAGCACGAACGGCACCTTCTCCTTCGAGGCGGTGCGGATCTTCTTCGGGAAGCGGTCGGAGGAGTCGTCCAGGCGGGCGCGGATGCCCTCGGCCCTGAGCTTGTCCACGACCTCGGCGAGGTAGTCGTTGAACGCCTCGGCCACCGGGACGGCGACGACCTGCTCCGGGGCGAGCCAGGCCGGGAAGGCGCCGGCGTAGTGTTCGGTGAGCACGCCCAAGAAGCGCTCGATCGACCCGAACTTCGCGGCATGGATCATGACCGGCTCCTGGCGGGAGCCGTCCGCGGCCTGGTACTCGAGGCCGAAGCGGGCCGGCTGGTTGAAGTCGTACTGGACGGTCGACATCTGCCAGGTGCGGCCGATGGCGTCGCGGGCCTGCACCGAGATCTTCGGTCCGTAGTAGGCGGCTCCACCCGGATCCGGGACGAGCTCCAGGCCGGTCTCGCGGGCCACGGTCTCGAGCACGGAGGTCGCCTCGGCCCACTGCTCGTCGGTGCCGATGAACTTGTCCGACTCCGGGTCGCGGGTGGACAGCTCCAGGTAGAAGTCGTCCAGGCCGAAGTCCTTGAGCAGCCCGAGGATGAAGTCCAGCAGGTGCTTGACCTCGGCCGGCGCCTGCTCGCGGGTCACGTACGAGTGCGAGTCGTCCTGCGCGAAGCCCCGCACACGGGTCAGCCCGTGGACCACACCGGACTTCTCATGGCGGTACACATGGCCGAACTCGAAGAGGCGCAGCGGCAGCTCGCGGTAGGAGCGGCCCCGGGAGCGGAAGATGAGGTTGTGCATGGGGCAGTTCATCGCCTTGAGGCGGTACTCCTGCCCCTGACGGGTGATGTTGCCGTCCTCGTCGCGCTCCTCGTCCACCTTCAGCGGCGGGAACATGGTGTCCGCGTAGTACGGCAGGTGACCCGAGGTGTGGAACAGGCCGTCCTTCGAGATGTGCGGGGTCCCGACGTACTGGAAGCCCTCCTCGATGTGCCGCTGACGGACGTAGTCCTCCATCTCGCGCTTGATGACGCCGCCGCGCGGATGGAAGACCGGCAGGCCGGAGCCCAGCTCGTCCGGGAAGGAGAACAGGTCCAGCTCGGCGCCGAGCTTGCGGTGGTCGCGGCGCTCGGCCTCGGCCAGGCGCTCCTGGTAGGCCTTGAGGTCCGCCTTGGTGGGCCAGGCGGTGCCGTAGATGCGCTGCAGCTGCCTGTTGTTCTCGTTGCCGAGCCAGTAGGCGGCGGCCGAGCGGGTGAGCGCGAAGGCGTTGGAGATCAGCTTCGTGTTCGGCAGGTGCGGGCCGCGGCAGAGGTCGCACCAGACGGCGTCGCCGGACCTGCGGTCCACGTTGTCGTAGATGGTGATCTCGCCGACGCCGACCTCGACGGAGGCACCCTCGCCGGCGTTCTCGGCATTGTCCTTCTTGCCGAGCAGCTCGAGCTTGTACGGCTCAGCCGCCATGGCCTCACGGGCCTCGTCCTCGGTGACGACGCGGCGGGCGAACATCTGGTTCTGGTTGACGATCTTCAGCATGAGCTTCTCGATCGCCTTCAGGTCCTCCGGGGTGAAGGGCTCGGCGACGTCGAAGTCGAAGTAGAAGCCGTCCGTGATGTACGGACCGATGCCGAGCTTGGCGTCCGGGCGCAGCTGCTGCACGGCCTGGGCCATGACGTGGGCGGTCGAGTGACGCAGGACGTTGAGCCCGTCCGGCTCCGAGATGTCCACGGCCTCGACGGAGGCGCCCACCGGGACCTCACGCGACAGGTCCCAGAGATGGCCGTCGACGCGCATGACGACGGTGGTCTTCTGGTCCTTGTAGAGCTCCAGACCGGTGGTGCCCTCAGTCACCTCCCGCATCTCTCCGTCGAGGGTGATGAGGATCTTCTTCGGGTCGGACAATGGGTGCTCCTTGTTCACATCAGGCTTCAGGGCTGGTGGCATACGGGGGCCACCGCCAGCCGGGACAAGTCTAGACCCGGGCAGGCAGGCATGCGTACGGGCCGGCGGGCATGCGTACGGGCAGACGGGCACAGGAAGGCCCACGACGCCACGACCCGCCCGCGGTCCCTGCCTCCTGCGCTACTCGTGCCGCGGATGTCCCCGCGTCCGGTGGTACTGGTTCCGTCTCGGCGTCCGATCCGGGTCGAGGTGCCGGGCCGGGGTGAACCAGGGAACACCGTCCTCGACGTCGATCTCCCACCACCCGGAGTGGACCGCATGGTGATGGTGTGAGCAGAGGAGCACCCCGTTGTCCACGTCGGTCGGACCCCCGTGCTCCCAGTGGTCGATGTGGTGGACCTCGCACCAGGCCGCCGGGATGGTGCAGCCGGGGGCGGCGCATCCGCCGTCGCGGGCGGTGATGGCCTTGCGCTGGGCGCGGGTGAAGAGTCGGCGGGCTCGGCCGAGGTCGAGGATCTCGCCTTCGCCGCCGAGCACGGCGGGGATGATGTCTGCGTCGCAGGCGATGCGGCGGATCTGCCGCGGATCGACCGGACCGGTGAAGTCCATGCAGGACAGGGCCCGGCCGTGTGCGGCTCCGAACGCCACGCCGGCGGCCCCCGCTCCGAACGCCACGCCGGCGGCCCCCATTCCGCCCGTCCTCCCGGGGGCGGTGCCGTTCGTCCACGCGGGGTCGGTGCCGGTGCCGTCGGCCCCCAGGACGGCACCGCTGACCTGGCGCAGCAGCGTCTCGTAGTCGATGGTGACGAGCAGCTGCGGACGGTGGCCGCCGCTGCTCGGAAGCACGTCGGAGCCGGCGTGCGCGAGGGCCGACTGCAGGGCGCTGATCACGGTGTCGGCCTGCTTCTGGCCGCGGCTCCGCGGATCGGTGTGCAGATCGGTGTGCGGTGCGGCGGCCGCTCGGCTGCCGGACCGGCCACCGCCGGCCTCCCGGTCGGCCCGGGGGTTGGTGGCCGCTGACGCGAGGGTCTGCAGCACCTCGTTCTGGACGTCGGTGACGAGCAGCTCCCACCGGTGGAGCCCCCGTCGTCGGCCCCGGTAGAACATGCCCTGCGCAGCGTTGAGCTCTGCCTCTGTGGGCGCACCGTGGTCCGGCATCACGACGGCGTCCACGTTCTGGCGCCAGCGCTGGCAGAGGCGGCGGATCGAGTCGGCGTCGAGGCGGGTGAGCTGCTCGGACAGGAGCCGGTCGGCGCCGGCGATCATGGCGTCCGCCTCGGTGTCCGGCACTCCGGCGAGACGGGCGTCTGTGCGCGCCTCGGTGAGGGTCTTGACCACCACGTCGCCGGCAACGGGGTCCACGTGCCCGCGGCTCATCGTCGCGGCGACGGCCGGCAGCTGCGGCGGGGTCACCGGCGCGGTGACGAAGGCCTGCTGCTCACGGGTCGCGGCCGCCCTCGCGATGCGCCGCTTCGCCTCGCGTCGATCCACGCGCAGGGTGCTGCGGAGGTAGTCGGCGGCATCCCGGTGGGCGCTCTTGCCCCGGGGCACGCCGAGGATCTCCTCGCGGTCGGCCTCGTTCTCGTGCGCCTTCGCGACGTGTCCGGCCAGCATCGCCTGGGCCGCCGCCACGGTCCGAGCCAGCCGTTCGACGTCTGAGATCAGCTCGGGCAGGTCCTCCTGCTCTCCGGTGGCCCACCAGTCCGGCCCTTCGAGCCGGCGCACCACGTGGTCGGCCAGTCGCTGTGCGACGGCGACCTCGTGGGCCATGGGCATGTTCGGGAAGTGGCGGGCGCGGGGATCACGCCGGTCCCGGAGACTTCCGGGGCGCACGGTGCCGGGTGGCCGCTCGTCCGCGGTCTTGTTCATCGTCTCTGTTGCGAGTGCCATGCACCCCACCTCCCTTCGTCCATACATTCGAACATCCGGGCCGGACACGATAAGCGCCACCGGCGACCGGGGCCGCACTGTCCTGGCCTCTCCTGCGGACAAGACCCTGCGTCCCGGCCGGCACGCACCCCGGTCAGCCGTCCGGCGTCGGAAGCAGCTCCCAGGTGTCCGGGTGGGGCACCGGGACGGCACGGTCATCGGACCTGCGGACCGGCCAGGGCAGCTGGCCGCCGGCCTGGACACCGGCCTGGGCGCCGGAGAGGGCGACGTCGAGGTCGCGGGCGACCCGGCCGACGTCGGCCTTGACGGGCCAGTGGCCCGTCGCATGGTGGGGCACCTCCGGCAGGCGGCCGGGATGGGCCCGTGCGCCGACCAGCACACCGTCCCTCTCCGCCGCCCGCCGCCGAGCAGCCTCCCGGTCTGCCCGGAGCCAGCGGGCCCAGGCATCGCGGGTGGAGTCGAGGTAGTCGGGGTCGGGCAGGGTCTCGGGCCGGTGGAGGTCCCAGGCGCGCACGGCCTGCACGGACACGGCCTTCGCTCCGGTGCGGCGCACGGTCCCCTCGATCAGCAGCAGCCGGGAGGAGAACAGCATCTCCCCCGAGGCGTGCTGGGCCTCGGTGAAGAAGGAGGTGTCCACACAGCCGGTGCCGTCGTCCACGGAGACGAACACGACGCGCCGGCCACTGCGCATCGGCGGTGTCTGGGTGGCCACGCGCACCCCTGCGACCAGCACCCGCGACTGGGACCGCAGCGAGAGCAGCCGCTCCGCCTTCGTCACCCCGAGCGCCTCCAGGTAGGGGGCGTGGGAGTCCATGAGGTGTGCGGTGACGTCGAGGGCGGTGAGGTCGAGCTCGGTGCGCACCCGGTCCGCGTTCCGCGGGGACGGGAACATCGGCGTCAGCGACTGCAGCTCCACATCCGGCAGGTCCAGGGACAGCTGCCCGTCCACCTGCCGCGGCCGCGCCTTCCGGGACGTCGTGGCGAGCCGCCCCGGACCCGAGCCGTAGCCGGCGGAGTGCTGCATCTCCAGATGGTGCACGAGGTCCGTGCGCGAGGCCCCGCCCGGCGGCAGCAGGCAGTCCAGCGCCCCGAGCTGCGCGAGCCGTTCGAGATTGCGGGCGGTCGGCCGGGCACGGTCGCGCACGTCGGCCAGGCTCATGTAGGGCCTCCCGTCCACGAGCCGCCGCACCTCGGCCTCGCTCAGCCCGGACAGCGCGCTCATCGGCAGACGGATCCCCCAGCGTCCCGGCCCGCGGGAGGCCCCCTGCGCAGACGCCCCCTGCCCAGATGCCCCCTGTGCAGACGCCCCCTGTGCAGACGCCTCCTGCGCAGACGGTCCCGGCACAGGCGGTTCCCCGACGACGGCCGCCTCACCCCCTCCTGCCGGCCCACCGGCGGAGGCGGGTGCCGTCGTCGGGAAGAGGGTCTCGGGCGTTCCCCCGTGGCCTCCATCGCGGGGCGGCAGTCCGAGCTCGGGATGGTCCGGCACCCATTCGACGCGGACGTGGTCGGAGGAGCGGTTCACGTCCACGGGGAGCACGGGGATGCCCATGCGGCGGGCCTCGGCGATCATGAGACGGGCGGGGTACATGCCGGGGTCGTGCTCGAGGATCGCGGCCATGAACGCCTCCGGGTGGTGCGTCTTCAGCCAGGCCGAGTGGTAGGTGGGCACTGCGAACGCCGCCCCGTGCGCCTTGCAGAACCCGAAGGAGCCGAAGGCGTGGAGGGTGGCCCAGACCTCGTCGATGACGTCGAGGCTGTAGCCGCGGGACAGGGCCCGGGAGCGGAAGAACTCCTCCACACGGGTCTCGGCGTCGGAGCCGATGAGACGGCGGAGCTCGTCGGCCTTGGCAAGGCCGCAGCCGGTCATGACGTCGAAGGTGCGCAGCACCTGCTCGTGGAACACGGTGACCCCGTGGGTCTCGGCGAGCACGGGAACGAGGTCCGGGTGCGGGTAGTGGGCCGGCGCCCACCCGTGCCGCTGTTCCAGGAAGGGGCGCACCATGTCCGACTGCATGGGGCCGGGGCGGAACAGGGAGATGTCCACGATGAGATCCTCGAACCGCTCCGGGGCGAGCTTGCCGATCAGCTCCCGCTGGCCCGGGGACTCGATCTGGAAGCAGCCGAGCGTGTGGGTGGTGCGGATCATCTCGTAGGTGGCGGGGTCGTCCAAGGGAACCTGCTCGAGGTCCACCTGCTCGCCGGTGGTGCGGGCGACCTCCTGGAGGGCGTAGGCGATGGCGGACTGCATGCGGACGCCGAGGACGTCGAGCTTGAGCATGCCCATGGGGTCCATGTCGTGCTTGTCGAACTGGCTCATGGGCAGGCCGAGGCCGGAGGGCTGCACGGGGGTGCGCTTCAGCAGGGAGGCGTCCCCGAGGATCACGCCGCACGGGTGCATGGAGATGTGCCGCGGCAGCCGGTCCAGGCGCTCGGTGAGGTCCACGAGCAGGTCCAGCTGCCGGCTGCCCTCGCGGCGCCCGGACTCGAGGCGCTCGGCGAAGCCGCGCAGCTCCGGCATGCGCTCGAGGGCGTCGCGGAAGTGGGAGGCGGAGAACCGCCACAGCTGCTTGGCCACCGCGTCCACCTCCGGGTCCGGCATGCCCAGGGCGAGCCCGGCGTCCCGCACGGCGCCGCGGGCCCGGTAGGCGTTCTGCATGCTCATCAGGGTGGTGCGCTGCTGTCCGAACCGTTCGAACAGCGCCCGGTAGACCTCGTGGCGGCGGGCGGACTCCACGTCGATGTCGATGTCCGGCAGGGTCGAGCGGTCGTCCGAGAGGAACCGCTCCATGAGCAGCCCCTGCGCCATGGGGTCCACGTGCGAGATCCGCAGGGCGTGGTTGACCAGCGAGGACGCTCCCGAGCCCCGAGCCGCCACGCGCACGCCGCGGCCCTCGATCATCCGCACCACCTCGGCCACCGTGAGGAAGTACCCGGAGAACCCGAGCCGGGAGATGATCCCGAGCTCGTGCTCCACACGCTCCTCGAGCTCCCGGCCGGCCGCCGTGGCGGCGAAGGCCGTGCCCGTGAACAGGTCCGGGTAGCGGTCGGCCACCCCCGCCAGGGTCCGCTCCCGCAGCACCCGTGCCGGGTTCCCCTCGATCCCGACGACGGCCGCCTCCGGAACGCGCGGCCGCCCCCATCCGAGGTCCTCGGCAGGGTCCACGGCACAGGCCTCGGCCAAGGCCTGGGTGGCCGCGAGCAGGGCTGCAGGGCGGATGTCCGCGGCGTCCGCGACCTCGGCGGCGATCTGCCGCATGGCCGCGGTGGGCTTGAGCCATCCCTGGCCGTTGGGCTGCAGGTCGTGCGCCCCGTCCAGGGCGCTGAGGGCCCGGACGGCGTCCAGGACGTCGGCGGTGGCGGCCCCGTCCGGGGCGGCGTAGCGGACGGCGTTGGTGAGCACGGCGGGCAGCCGGACCTGCGCGGCGGCGCGGACCATCTTCACGGCGTGCCCGGTGTCGCACCGCCGCCCGGGTGCGGAGAGGTGGCTGACCGCGTTGACGTGCAGGCTGCGGGCGGGCAGAGCGGCCTTCCAGCGGCGCAGCCCCTGCAGGCCGGCGTTCCAGCGGCGGCGGGCCAGGTGCCGGCCGACGTCCGAGTCCGGGCCGAGCAGGACGAACAGCTCGGGCGTCGGCGGGTTCTTCGGGTCCGCCGCGGTGGGCACCGGTCCGGCGGCGGCCGCGGCCAGCTCGGCGACCGTGAGCACCGGGGCACCGCCGCCGGCGCCGCCCGTGGTGCGGGCGTGCGCCGCCGAGACCACCCGGCACAGCGCAGCGTACCCGGAGCCCCCGCAGCCGCCGCGGGCCAGGATCACCACGCGGCCGGCTTCGGCCCCCGGCTCCTGCGTCCCCGGCCGCTCCCCCGGCGGCAGGTCTGCCCAGGTGACGGCGAGGTCCACGCCGACGATCGGGGCGATCCCGTGCTCCCTGCACGCGGAGACGTGCTTGGCCATGCCGTAGAGGCCGTCGCGGTCGGTGCAGGCGAGCAGGCGCTGCCCGTCGGCAGCCGCGGCGGCGACGAGTTCGGCGGGCCAGGACGCTCCGTAGTGCGCGCTGAAGGCGCTGGCGACCTGCAGGTGGGCGAAGGGCTCGGCGGTCTCGGTCATGCTGACACTCCTGTTCGACGGAACCGGCACCGCCCGATGACGGCGGACGGACCGGGCGGCGGGAAGCACGGACAGAGCGCGACGGGAAGCGCGGACAGGCGTGGGTGAGGCGGACGACGGAGGGAAGGGGCCGGCGTCGGGAAGGACGGGCGGGCGAAGGCCCGCACCTCACGGTGCGGCGGACAGGTGCGGGCTAGGCGGTGGCCACGAGGGGCAGGCAGACCCCGCCGTGGATGCGGATCAGACGCCAGCGGCCGGAGTCCAGGTGATGGGCGACGTCCACGGTCTGCAGCGGGGCGTTGCCGGCACGGGCGAGCCGGACCTGGAGGCGCCAGATCTCGTGGTCCACGAGGCCGGCGCCACGGCCCTTCTCGGCCCGGTGCTCCTCGGCCCACCAGCGGCGGCGCTCGTACCAGCGCACCGGACGCTCGGCGAGCGCGTAGTCCCGACCGTTCCAGCGGAGCCGGTGCGGCGTGCCGTCCTGCGCGCACTCCACGGCGACGGACTGCGTGAAGATTCCCATGGTCTTCTCCCTGATTCCCTGCTCGGTTCTGCCGGCGGACCGGCCTGTGCGGACCCGACGGCGGGATGCCGTCGGGCGGTGGGAGCGGCAGGCCCCGAGGGGCCCTGGACGGGAAGCGCTGGGAAGGCCGCACCCACCACGCTACTCGAACATGTGTTCGAATCGCTTCCCCGAAGCTACGGAGGCGGCCGGACACGATAAGCGTCACTGGGGCGTCGGGGTCCGGTGCGGTGCCCTTCATCCGGCCGTCACCGGCACGTCACACCGTGCTGTCAGGCTCGATGCCGCGCCGGGGCGTGCGGGGGCACGCCGGAGGGAACGGCGCGCTTCACGGCGCATGCCCCGGGGCTGTCCCCGACGACAGAACCGCAGAACAGAGGTACATCGTGAAGACCACCGCCTGCGTCCGCCGCCTCGGCGCCGGAGCCCTCGCCCTGACCCTGACCGGCGGCCTGCTCTCCGCAGCCGTCATCGCCCCGTCCGCCGGCGCCGAGAGCGAGTCCGCCGGCGCTGCGGCCGCTCCGGCCTCCTCCCCGCAGCACCGCCCGCACCCGGTCCACCCGGAGCACCCCGGCAAGGGGCCGAAGCACCCGCACCCGGTCCACCCGGAGCACCCGGGCAAGGGGCCGAAGCACCCGCACCCGGTCCACCCGGAGCACCCGGGCAAGGGGCCGAAGCACCCGCACCCGGTCCACCCGGAGCACCCCGGCAAGGGGCCGAAGCACCCGCACCCGGTCCACCCGGAGCACCCGGGCAAGGGGCCGAAGCACCCGCACCCGGTCCACCCGGAGCACCCGGGCAAGGGGCCGAAGCACCCGCACCACCCCGGCACCCCGGAGGAGTTCGACTGGGACCGTGACGCCTACCGCGGTCAGGTGGACGTGCGCCGCACCCCGCACGACTCCCGCCCGAAGGACCCGAACGTGCTCACCGGCCGCGTCTTCGTGGACGCGGACCGCGACTCCCGCCGCCACCCCTCGGAGAAGGGCCTGGCCGGTGTGCGCGTCTCCAACGGCGAGGACGTCGTCCTCACGGACAAGCACGGCCGCTACGAGCTGCCCGTCCGGGACAACATGACGGTCTTCGTCACCCAGCCGACCGGCTACCGCGTTCCGGTGGACGCGGACAACGTCCCGCAGTTCCACTACCACCACCTGCCGGACGGCTCCCCGGAGCTGGAGCACGGCGGCATCGCCCCGACCGGCGAGCTCCCGGCCGCCGTGAACTTCCCGGTGGTGGCGGACGAGCGCATGGCCGAGGAGGACCAGCGCTGCCTGATCGGCGGCGACGTCCAGACCTACACCGAGCAGGAGGTGGAGTACGCCCGCTCCGGCGCGTTCGCGGACCTGGCCGAGCGCACCGACTACACGGACTGCGGCATCCTGTTCATCGGCGACATCGTGGGAGACCGCCCGGACCTGTACCCGCAGACACGCGAGCTGTCCTCCATGCTCAACGGCCCGGCCTGGTTCCTGCCCGGCAACCACGACCTGGACTTCGACACCCCGGACTCCGAGCACGCCTTCGACAGCTTCCGCGCCGCCCTCGGGCCCGAGTACTACTCCTACGACGTCGGGGACGCCCACGTGATCGCCCTGTCCTCCGTGGAGTACCCGCTCGCAGACTCCAGCGGCTACAACGGCTCGATCGACGAGCGCCAGATGGAGTGGCTGCGCCAGGACATCGCCGTGACCCCGAAGGACAAGAAGATCGTGCTGGGCACCCACGTGCCGCTGATGTCCTTCGCGGACAGCACCTCGGCCACCCACTCGATCGACCAGGTGCCCGAGATCTACGAGCTGCTCGAGGGCCGTGAGGTCATCACGGTCGGCGGCCACACCCACTCCACCGAGAACCTGCGCGCCGGCGACCTCGTGGCCGGGTGGAAGGACCTGTTCGGCATCGACGGGCTGCCGTTCGACCACCTGGTGGCCGGCGCGATCTCCGGCGACTGGTACTCCGGACGCCTCGTGGACGGGGACCGGTACCCGCTGGCCGCCCAGCGCGACGGCGCCCTGCCCGGCGTGGTCACCCTGGACCTGACCGCCGAGGGCATCGCCTCCCGCTTCACCGTCCGCGGTGACGACGGCTCCGACCAGATGAGCCTCGGCCTGAACACCCCGGCCTACCGCGAGTGGTTCGAGGCCAACCAGGACCACGCCAAGAAGGGCGGCGCCAAGCCGCTGGCGGACCCGCACACCGTGGCCGCCGAGGACCTGGCCGGAACCTGGCTGACCGCCAACGTGTTCATGGGCGCCACCGGCACCCGGGTCGAGGTCAGCGTGGACGGAGCTGAACCGGTCCCCGCGACCCGCACCCAGGAGATGGACGGCGAGGAGGTCCGCGTGGGCGCCGAGTACTCGGACCCGACTGCGGCCCAGGAGCAGCTGGTGCACGGCGGCTCCCTCGCCGACCGCACCATGCACCTGTGGCGCCTGCCGCTGCCGTCGGACCTGGCCGCCGGCGAGCACACCGCCGAGGTCACCGTGACGGACCTCAACGGCGAGCGCCACACCGAGTCGATCGACTTCACCGTGCGCTGATCCTCGCCGCGCGCTGACGCGCGTCCCGCCACGACGACGGCCCCCGTCCCCTCCTCGCGGGGACGGGGGCCGCGCCCTGCCGACCGGGACCGAGCCGCGCCCAGCCGACCGGGACCGAGCCGCGCCCAGCCGACCGGGACCGAGCCGCGCCCAGCCGACCGGGACCGAGCCGTTGCTCACAGCGCCGGCGCCGCCTCCTCTCCCCGCACCGCGCGGGCCGCCATCCAGCGGCTGACCAGACCCATGCCGAGCAGCTCGACGAGCGACTGCGTCACGATCGCCGCACCGGCCAGTTCCCAGCCGGCCGGCAGCGCCACGGCGATCGGCAGCACCACGAACGAGTTCCTCGTGCCGAGCGTGCACACGAGGGTGCGGCGCTGTGGGCGCGGCAGTCCGGCGATGTCCCCGGCCACGGTCCCGGCCAGCACCGCGCCGCCGAGGTAGACCACGCACACCAGCGCGCCGACCCAGAGCACGCCGGACGCCTCGGCCACCGCCGGCGCACTGCCGGCGGCCACGAGGAAGACCACGGCGGTCAGCAGCGGGATCGGCCAGCGGGCCAGCCGCGCGCGCCGCGCCTCGCCCACCGGCGAGCGCTGCAGCGACCGCTCGAAGAACGCGGCGGCTCCGAGCGGCACCAGCACCACCAGCACGGCCCCGGCGGTCACGCCCGGGCTCAGCAGCGCCGCCCCGAGGCCCGGCAGTCCCCCTCCGGCGCCTCCGACGCCCGCGCCGATGCCTCCCCACAGCACCGTGAACAGCCACACCCACACGGGCAGGCTCACCAGCTGCAGCACCAGGTTCACGGGGGTGATGACCACGGCCGCGGCCCGGTCTCCCCAGGACAGGTAGGAGAAGGTCAGGAACCAGTCCGTGCACGGCACCGCGAGCACCAGCAGCAGTCCCAGCGCCAGGGCGGTCACCTGGGCCTCGGAGCCCACGAGCACTCTGCCGAACACCTCCACCCCGGCCACCAGGCACAGGGCGAACACCGGCATCACCAGCCCGTTGGCCACCAGCACGGTGCCGAGCCAGGGGCCGTCCCAGCCGGCCTCACGCAGCCGCTGCAGCGGGGTCTGGACGAAGGTCGCGAACAGCAGCGCCGCCAGCAGCGGCCACAGCAGCACACCGGTCACCGCTGACACACCCGGCAGCGCCAGGCCCAGGGCTCCGCCGAGCACGGCCGCGCCCAGGTACAGCCACACCTGGTGCTGCTCCAGGCCCGACGGCGGCGCCGTCGCCTCGGTCTGCGCCGTCACGTCCCCGGACGGCCTCGCTCCGGCAGGGCGGGGCACGGCGACATCGTCCGCGGGCCCCGTCTCCTCGTGCCCGGCCTGCCCCCGGGCCGGCTCCTGCGCGTGCCGCTCAGACAAGGGGTTCCTGCACCCCGCCCTGCGGCCGGATCAGCTCCGGCCCGTTGTTCCGCACGTTGCCCACGGCGGTGCCGACGGGGCGCAGCCGCCAGCCGCGCGCCACGGACTCGGCGTGCTCCACCACGCGCCCGACGAGGTCCTCCGCCTCCTCGGCGGAGCCGAGCTTCACCGGCTCGAGCCAGTCAGCCATCAGGGACTCGTCCAGGGGGACGGGCAGACGGTCGTGCAGGCGCCCCAGGGAGGCGAGGGTGCCGTCGTCGTCCTCCGGGTCCGGGGAGGCGCAGGTGAGGATGGAGCAGGAGAGCACCCACGGGTCCTCGCCGCGGGCCTGGGCCTCCGGGTCCTTCCACCACTCGTAGAGGCCGGCGAACCAGATGACGGGCCCCTCGCCGTCACCGGCTCCGGCGGGGTGCACGTAGAACGGCTGCTTCTTCGCCGCCTTCCCGTCGGCGCCCTTCTGCCCGGGGTCGGGGGCCTTCCACTCGTAGTAGCCTTCCACGGGCACGGCGCAGCGGCGGGCACGCACGGCCGCCCGGAACGTCGGCTTCTGCGCCACCGTCTCGGAGCGGGCGTTGAACGCACGCGAGCCCACGGACAGCTCCTTCGCCCACGGCGGCACCAGGCCCCAGCGGGCCACATGGATCCGCCGCGTCACCGCGGCGTCGCCGTCACCCGCCCCGGCGTTCCCCGCATGCGCCACCAGGATCGGCACCTCGGCCGTCGGGGCGACGTTCCAGTTCTCCCGGAGCACCAGCTCCTCATCCGGCTCGGCACCGCCCCGGGCCACCAGGTCCCCGGTCGCACGGGCCATCACGTAGCGGCCACACATCTCAACGGTCCTTCCCCTCGTCTGCTCGGCCTCCGGTCACAGCGCACTCGTCTGCTCGGCCTCCGGTCACAGCGCACTCGTCTGCCGCATCAAGTCTTCCCCGTCCCGGGCGACGGCGCCACACGCCACGCGTGCTGCGCGCCGGCCCCACCGGACCTGTGACCCGTGCATCCGCCGCCGACCCTGTGATGGGATGGAGGGACCGACGCGGGAGGACGCCCCACCGGCGTGGCGCCGCTCCGACCACACTGCGGGCCCGAAGGCCCGCGGGCCCCGGACCGGCACACACGCACCGCAACTGTCCGCCCGTGCACCCCACAGGAGAGGAGCCCACGTGCCCCAGAAGGTGAAGGCCGTCATCGCACGGTCGAAGGACGCCCCCGTCGAGCTGACCACCATCGTGGTCCCGGACCCGGGTCCGGGCGAGGCCGTCGTGGACATCAAGACCTGCGGCGTCTGCCACACGGACCTGCACTACGTCGAGGGCGGCATCGGAGACGACTACCCCTATCTGCTCGGCCACGAGGCCACCGGCGTGGTCTCCGCCGTCGGCGAGGGCGTGACGAACGTCGAGGTCGGGGACACCGTCATCCTGAACTGGCGTGCCGTCTGCGGCGAGTGCCGCGCCTGCAAGAAGGGGGACCTGAAGTACTGCTTCTCCACCTTCAACGCCGAGCAGAAGATGACCCTGGAGGACGGCACCGAGCTGGAGCCTGCCCTGGGCATCGGCGCCTTCGCCGAGAAGACCCTGGTCCACTCCGGCCAGTGCACCAGGGTGGACGGCGTGGACTCGGTGGACGAGCAGGCCGCCGTCGGGCTGCTGGGCTGCGGCGTCATGGCCGGCATCGGCGCCGCCGTGAACACCGGCGAGGTCAAGCGCGGCGAGTCCGTGGCCGTCATCGGCTGCGGCGGCGTCGGCGTGGCCGCGGTGGCCGGCGCGAAGCTGGCCGGCGCCACCACGATCGTGGCCGTGGACATCGACCCGAAGAAGCTGGCGAAGGCCGAGGAGCTCGGGGCCACCGTCACCGTGAACTCGAAGGAGCAGGACGCCGTCGAGGCGATCCGTGAGGCCACCGGCGGCGTCGGCGCGGACGTGGTCATCGAGGCCGTGGGCCGCCCGGAGACCTACGAGCAGGCCTTCTACGCCCGCGACCTCGCCGGCCGCGTGGTGCTCGTGGGCGTGCCGACCCCGGAGATGAAGATCGAGCTGCCCCTGCTCGAGGTCTTCGGCCGCGGCGGCGCCCTGAAGTCCTCCTGGTACGGCGACTGCCTGCCCGAGCGCGACTTCCCGATGCTCGTGGACCAGTACCGCCTGGGCCGTCTGCCGCTGGAGGCGTTCGTCACCGAGAAGATCGGCATCGACGAGGTGAACGAGGCCTTCGACACCATGAAGTCCGGCGACGTCCTGCGTTCGGTGGTGGTGCTCTGATGGCACGCATCGACCACATCGTCACCTCCGGCACCTTCTCCCTGGACGGGGAGACCCATGAGGTGGACAACAACGTCTGGATCGTCGGCGGCGCCGAGGAGTGCGTGGTCATCGACCCGGCCCATGACGCGCACGCCGTGTGGAAGGCCGTCAACGGCCGTCAGGTCCTGGCGATCCTGCTCACCCACGGCCACGACGACCACATCCGCCAGGTCATGGAGTTCCGCCGGATGGTGGACGCCCCCGTGCTGATCCACCCGGACGACCGCATGCTCTGGGACGCCGTGTTCCCGGACGAGGCCCCCGACGGCGCCCTGCAGGACGGCGACACCTTCCGCGTGGCCGGTGTGGAGCTCGAGGTCCGCCACACCCCGGGCCACTCCCCCGGCTCGGTGTGCTTCCACGCCCCGGCCCTGGGAGAGAAGGACGAGGACGGCACCCCCACCGGCGTCGTGTTCTCCGGCGACACCCTGTTCGCCGGCGGCCCCGGCGCCACCGGCCGCAGCTACTCGGACTTCGACACGATCATCGAGTCCATCTCCACGCGCCTGCTGCCGATGTCCGACCGCACCGTGGTCCACACCGGCCACGGCGACTCCACCACCATCGGCGCGGAGGCACCGCACCTGGACGAGTGGATCGCCCGCGGCCACTGACCGCCCTGCACCAGGGTGCGGGCCTTCGGCCCCGTCCCGACGACGGACCCGGCGACTTCCGCGGAAGGCGCCGGGTCCGTCGTCGTCTGCCCTCGGAGCCCTGGCGCGGTGGCCCTTCCGCAGGCGCACAGCATCTGAGGAGGGTCTGTCAGAATGGGTGACCGTGAACGACACCGCCCAGCCCGAGCCCGTCCAGCCCGAGCCCGCCGCGTCCGGGACCACCGGCTCCGCCGAGGCAACCCCCCGGCCACGCGTGGTGCTGATCGGCGGGGCATCCGGCTCCGGCAAGTCGTTCCTCGCCCGCCGCTACGGCCGTCCGCACCTGCCGCTGGACTCCTTCTACCGGCCGCAGTCCGAGGACGCCGCCGAGGGCGGGGACGGCCCGGCCTTCCCGCGCACCCCCTACGGGGAGATCGACTGGGACGACCCGGGCACCTGGAACGGCCCGGCCGCCGTCGAGGCGATCGTGCAGCTGCGTCAGACCGGGACCGCGCAGATCCCGGACTACGACATCTCCACGTCCTCGATCGTGGGCACGGTGCCGTTGCACCTGGAGTACGGGAACGGCTCCGAGGCCGACGCCTCGGGTGCCGGCGCCTCGGGTGCCGCCGGCGTGGGCGGGCCGATCGTGGCCGAGGGCATCTTCGCCACGCAGATGCCGGCCCTGCTCGAGGCGGCAGGGGTGCCCTTCGACGCCTGGTACATCGACCAGTCGCCGGTGACCACCGCCGTGCGCCGCTTCGCCCGGGACGTGGCCGAGCGCCGCAAGCCGATCCCCTTCCTGCTCCAGCGCGGCTGGGCCCTGTTCCGCACGGACGGCGCCCGGAAGCAGGCCGCGGTGGACGCCGGATTCGTGGCCCGCTCCACGGCGGACATGCAGCACGACCTGTTCGCCATGGCCGGTGCGCCCGCCGAGGACGCCTGAGCCCGCGCCGCAGGTCACGGGCGTGGGCGACCGGCCCGGGTCCTGCCGCCGGCGGCCGTCCGGACGTGCCCGCAGCCGGGTCAGACCGCCAGGTCACCCAGGGACATGCCGCGCTCGGCCGCCCAGTCCGCGTACTCGGCGCGCAGCGCCGCCACGAACTGCTCCACACTCGCGCCGGGGTGCACATCCTCGGCCCCGCCCACGGTGCGCGGGTCCATCGGCATGCCGAGCTCCCGGTAGACGTCCGTGAGCACCGCACGCAGCGGCACGGCGTCCGCAACCACCACGTGGGTGGAGAACAGCCAGGCGCCCTTGACCACACGCTGGGCGGAGCCGGCCAGCTTCACCGGGTGCTCGGGGGCCGGGCCCTGCACGGAGAACTCGCCGGGGCAGTACTCCCCGGGGATCTCTCCCAGCGAGGCCGGCACGTCCATGCGGGCGAAGGCGCGCACGAACAGGTCGGCGAACTCGGAGAAGCGTGCCCGCTGCGTCACGGCCGCGTCCTCCTGCAGGCACAGGTGGTCCACCACCACACAGCCGTGGTGGTAGGCCGCCGCCCGTCCGCCGGCCCGGCGGGTCAGGGGTGCGAAGCCGTGGGCCCGGGCCGCCGCTGCCGCCGCCTCGAAGCCGGGCAGCCGCGCATCGCGCTGGCCGAACGCGACCGTCGGCTCGGGCACGTAGACACGGATCAGATCGTCCAGGTCCTTCCCCTCCGCCGCGGCAGTGCGGAAGACGGACAGCTCGCCCATGGCCCAGTCGAGATCCTCGGCGGCCCCCAGGGTCCGCTCCTGCACCGCCCAGCGCAGCCGGCGGACTGCGCTCACAGGCCGCCCTCGGCCGGCCAGGAGCGCAGGGTGAGGGTCTGTTCGACGTGGGCGAAGGGGCCGTCGTCGTCATGGAGGACGGTGCTCGTCAGGCCCACGCCGTCCGGGCCCACGGTGACCTGGCCTGCGAGGCCGAGCCAGTGGCCGCTGGGCTCGCGGTACAGATGGATCTGCAGGTCCACGTTGGGGAAGAACCAGCCCCCGGGCTTCGGCGGCAGGGCTGGGGCGATCCCGTTGGCCGTGTCCGTGAGTCCGATCAGGCGCACCAGATCGCTCGTGGGCTCCCCCGCCACCATCTCACGGTCCGTGGTGATCCACACCCGGCCGTGGCCCGGCGCGTGACCGGGGACGGTGACGCCCTCGAGGGAGGCGATGTACCCGCCGGCCCACCCCTGGAGCGCGTTCTGCCCCTGCGCTTCAGAGCGCGGCGGGAGGGACTCGTCCGGCAGCTGGGCGACAGCGGAGGTGTCCGAAGTGGACAGCAGCCAGGCACGCAGGGTCAGCACGGTGCGGCCCCGGGCCTGGAGCACGGATTCGACCAGCTCGATGGTGCGGCCCGGACGCAGGGTGCGTGTGGTCACCTCCAGCTCCCCGGCCCAGAGTGTGCCCAGGATGTCGTAGGAGAGCCGTCCCACCCGCAGCCCGGGCGTGGTCTCATGCGCGCTCACCTCATGCAGCAGCAGGCCCGAGACCGCGGCCATGTGCATCTCCTCGGCCCGCCACGCGCCCTGGGCGTGCACGGTGGAGCGCACGCGGGATGTGCGGACGCCGTCGGCATCCACGGTGGGCTCGCCAAGGCGGACGTAGAAGGCCGCCGGGTCGCCGGCGGAGGACTCGGGGGTGGGCGCGTTGTCGGTCATGGGCCTCAGTCTGCCAGAACGACGACGGCCGGTGACGTCCCCGCAGGGACGTCACCGGCCGTCGTGGCGCGGGGCCGAGCCGGCGCTCAGCGGCGCATGACCTTGCGGGCCGCCCAGTTGCCGACCAGCTGCAGGGCCTGGACGAACACGACGACGACGATGACCGCGGTCCAGGTGACCGCAGGACGGAACCGGTTGTAGCCCTCCACGATGGCGAAGTTGCCGATGCCGCCGCCGCCGATGATGCCGGCCAGTGCAGACATGTCCACCAGCGAGATGATCACGAACGTGTATCCGAGGATCAGCGGGCCGAGCGCCTCGGGAAGCATCACGGTGGTGACGATCCGCCACCGTGAGGCGCCCATCGCCCGGGCCGCCTCGATCACCCCGGGATCCAGGGAGACCAGGTTCTGCTCCACGATGCGGGCGATGGCGAACGTGGAGGCCCAGATCATGCAGAACACCACCGCGGTGTTGCCGATGCCGCTGCCGACCACCGCGATGGTCAACGGCTGCAGGGCCGCGATGAGGATGACGAACGGGATGGGCCGGATCAGGTTCACCACGACGTTGATGGCCAGGTTGACCACCCGGTTCGCGAAGATGCCGCCGGGACGCGTGGTGTAGAGGACGAATCCGAGGACCAGGCCGATCGCGCCGCCGAGCAGGAAGGACCACATCACCATGTAGATGGTGTCCCCCATGGCGGTCCACAGCTCCGGGCCGTAGTAGTCCCAGTCGAGGTTGAGGAAGTCCTGGATCACTGCTGCACCTCCTGCACGTCTCCGGCGCGGCCCAGGTCCGCGAGGAAGTCCTCCACCGCCGTCTCCTCCCCGGTCAGTGACACGGTGAGCAGCCCGTACGCGGAGTCCTTGGTGGCGGACACGCCGCCGTGGACGATCTCGAATCCGACGCCCCGCTGACCGGCCGTGCCGAGTACCGCGGACACCGCGGCGGCGTCCCGCAGGGACACCATGACCAACCGCCCGTCGGTGCGCCGGCGGATGCGGGCCACCTCCTCCGCATTGGGCCGGTCCTTGAGCGCCGTGGTGACGAAGGACGCGGCATCCGCGGAGTGGTTCGTGCGGGAGAACAGGTCGAACACTCGACCGGATTCCACGACGCGGCCCGCGTCCATCACGGCCACCCGGTCCGCGATGGAGCGGATGACCTCCATCTCGTGGGTGATGGCCACGATCGTCACACCGAGCTCCTCGTTGACGCGCCGCAGCACGGACAGGACCTCGGAGGTCGTGGACGGGTCCAGCGCGGAGGTGGCCTCGTCCGCGAGCAGGATCTCCGGCTCGGCGGCCAGCGCCCGTGCGATGCCCACGCGCTGCTTCTGCCCGCCGGAGAGCTGCTCCGGGTAGTGCTTGGCCTTCTCAGCCAGGCCCACGAACTCCAGCAGCTCGGCCACGCGCTCCCGGCGCCTGGCCTTCGGCCAGCCGGCGGTTGCCAGGGCGTAGTTCACGTTGCCGGCGACGGTCCGCGAGTGCATGAGGTTGAACTGCTGGAACACCATGCCGATGCGTCGACGCACCGGCCGCAGCTTCGCCTCGGAGAGCGCGGAGACCTCCTCGCCGAGCACCGTGACGGTGCCGGAGGTGGGCTTCTCCAGTCCGTTGATCATGCGGATCAGGGTGGACTTGCCGGCGCCGGAGAAGCCGATGACTCCGAAGACCTCGCCGCGGTGGACGGTCAGGGAGACGTCGTCCACCGCCGTGACCTCGCCGCTGCGCCCGCCGAAGACGCGGCTGACGTGGTCGAAGACGATGACGGGCTCCCCCGCGGCGCCCTCTGCGGTGCGCCCGGGGGCGAGCCGCTTTCGGTCAGGGGTGTGCGCTGCCATGGGCATCAGGAGCCCTGCTCGGCGATCGCGGCCTGGTAGTCCTCGGTGACCCGATCGATCTCGTCCTGCTCCAGCTGCACCGGCACGGAGGTGCCGGAGGAGAGCTCGGCGTCCGAGTCCAGGATCTGCTGGTTGTGGTAGAGCTCGGCGAGCTTCTTGTACGTCTCGTCGTCCTTGTCCTCCTGGCGGACCACGAACCCGTTGACGAACGGCTTGGCGGCGTCTGCGGACGGGTCGTCCTGGAACAGAGCGGTGTTCGTGTCGATCCCGGCGTCGGCGGAGAAGTCGTTGTTGATCACCGCGCCCTGCACGGACTCCAGCGCGTTCACGGTCTGCTGCGCGGCCACCGGCTGCACCTTCACGGTGGAGGCGGACTCGTCGATGTCCTTCGGCTCCGGGCGGATCGTGTCGTTCTTGAGCGTGACCAGGCCGGCCTGCACGAGCACGCCGATGGCGCGGCCCTGGTTGACGGTGTCGTTCGGGATCGCGACGGTGTCCCCCTTCTGGAAGTCCTCCACGTCCTTGTACTTCTTCGAGTACAGCGGCAGGGGGATGATCTCGGTGGAGCCGATCATCACCAGGTCGCTGCCCGAGGCCTCGTTGTAGTCGGCCAGGTAGGCGATGTGCTGGAACCAGTTCATCTGGATGTCGCCGTTCTCCAGCGCCGGGTTCGGCTGGGTGTACTCCGTGAAGTTGCGGATCTCCACGTCGAGGTCCAGCTCCTTCTTGGCAAGCTCCACGAACAGCTTGTTGGTCTCGTTCTCGCCCACGATGCCGATGACGATCTTGCCCTTGCCGCCGTTGGCGGAGTCGTCCTGCGCCTGCGAGTTGCAGGCCGAGAGGGCCAGGGAGCCGACGGCGGCGAGGGAGAGGGCGCCGAACGAACGGCGGGACAGTGCGGGGTGCTGGGACATGGGGATCTCCTCTGGGACAGGGGGAAACGACGCCTGCCCGTCCTCGGCTCGTCCGGGACGGGGTCGGGTGCGGTGCTGAACGGCGTGCCCGGCCGGGGCGGGGACGGAGAGTGCCGACGCCGGTGGGGCCGCGCCTGCGCGGCCAGGGCGGAGACGCCCGTGCCGCGCCGGTGTACTTCCTTTCGAGGGTCTGCTCTTGCCCGCCTCCAGCCACCGCGCGCGTCCCCGTCGTCGGGGTCCTCCGCGCGGCGGAAGTGGGCCGCTTCTCGGTCCGATACCACCCGTGAACATGGGGTTGGTGAGCGGCTCGTCCTGGGACCACGTGGCCCCGCTTCGCCGGCGGGGCCGTAAGCCGCTTCTCCTGAAGCTGGGCATGATCGTAACGTGTCCACGCGCCGCGCACGGCATTCCGGGCGGCTTCTGGGGGCGCATGTGAGGGATTCCACGCCCGGCACCGGGCTGCATGACGCCGCATGACCTTCCGCAGGGCGGTCGGAGACGACGGCGGCCCGCACCCTCGCGCAGAGGATGCGGGCCGTCGTCGACCGCTCGGTGCCGGGGAGGGCGTGCAGAGCAGGTCAGGCGGGCGGGCTCAGAAGTCCCAGTCGTCGTCTTCGGTGTTCTCGGCCTTGCCGATCACGTAGGAGGAGCCGGAGCCGGAGAAGAAGTCGTGGTTCTCGTCCGAGTTCGGGGACAGGGCGGAGAGGATCGCCGGGTTCACGTTGGTGGTCTCGGCCGGGAACATCGCCTCGTAGCCCAGGTTCATCAGGGCCTTGTTGGCGTTGTAGTGCAGGAACTTCTTGACGTCCTCGGCCAGCCCGACGGAGTCGTAGAGGGCGTGGGTGTACTCGACCTCGTTCTCGTACAGCTCGAAGAGCAGCTCGTAGGTGAAGGCCTTGAGCTCCTCGCGCTTCTCCTCGGGCAGGGTCTCGAGGTTCCGCTGGTACTTGTAGCCGATGTAGTAGCCGTGCACGGCCTCGTCGCGGATGATCAGGCGGATCAGGTCCGCGGTGTTGGTCAGGCGCGCGTGGGAGGACAGGTACATCGGCCAGTAGAAGCCGGAGTAGAAGAGGAAGGACTCCAGCAGGGTGGAGGCGATCTTCTTCTTGTACGGGTCCTCGCCGTCGTAGCGCTCCACGATCAGCGCGGCCTTGCGCTGCAGGTTCGTGTTCTCCCGGGACCAGCGGAAGGCCTCGTCGATCTCCTTGGTGGAGGCGAGGGTGGAGAAGATCGAGGAGTAGGACTTCGCGTGCACCGACTCCATGAACGCGATGTTCGTGTAGACGGCCTCCTCGTGCGGGGTGATGGCGTCCGGGATGAGGGACACGGCGCCGACGGTGCCCTGGATGGTGTCCAGCAGGGTCAGGCCGGTGAACACCCGCATGGAGAGCAGGCGCTCGTCGTCGGTCAGGTTGGACCAGGACTGCGCGTCGTTGGACAGCGGAACCTTCTCCGGCAGCCAGAAGTTGTTCACGAGGCGGTTCCACACCTCGACGTCCTTCTCGTCCTGGATGCGGTTCCAGTTGATCGCTTCGACGAGGTGGTGCTGCTGGTCAGTCACGGAGTGCTCATCCTTCGGCGGTACGTGGGGCCGGCTTCTCACACAGGAGAATCGGCGTGTTCTTGCGGCTTCCAGGGTGATCGGCACGCACGGAAGCCCGGCTGTTCGAGTGGTCAGTCTAGGCCAACGGCCGGACACGTCGGGCGTGCCTCGCCGTGGGCGGAACGGGGTGTCCCCGGGGTGTCCCCCAGGGGTGTGACGGAGGGGCCGGGCGGGTTCTCGCCCGGCCCCTTCCGTGCTTCACGACGACGGCCGCTCGCCGCCTTCCGGTGCGGCGGCGGACGGCGCGTGGCCGGCTCAGAGCATGCAGGACACGCAGCCCTCGACCTCGGTGCCTTCCAGGGCGAGCTGGCGTAGGCGGATGTAGTAGATCGTCTTGATGCCCTTCTTCCAGGCGTAGATCTGCGCACGGTTCAGGTCACGGGTGGTGGCCGTGTCCTTGAAGAACAGCGTCAGGGACAGCCCCTGGTCCACATGCTGGGTGGCAGCGGCGTAGGTGTCGATGATCTTCTCGTAGCCGATCTCGTACGCGTCCTCGTAGTACTCGAGGTTCTCGTTGGTCAGGTACGGGGCCGGGTAGTAGACGCGGCCGAGCTTGCCCTCCTTGCGGATCTCGATCTTCGAGGCCACCGGGTGGATCGAGGAGGTCGAGTTGTTGATGTAGGAGATCGAGCCGGTCGGCGGGACGGCCTGCAGGTTGCGGTTGAAGATGCCGTGCTCCATGACGGAGGCCTTGAGCTCGAGCCAGTCCTCGCGGGTCGGCAGGTGGATGTCCGCGTCCGCGAACAGGGCTGCGACTCGCTCGGTGGCGGGCTTCCACTCCTGCTCGGTGTACTTGTCGAAGAACTCGCCGGAGGCGTACGTCGAGTCCTCGAACCCGCCGAACCTCTGACCGCGCTCGATGGCGATCTTGTTCGAGGCGCGCAGCGCGTGGAACAGCACCGCGTAGAAGTACATGTTCGTGAAGTCGATGCCCTCCTCGGAGCCGTAGTGCACCCGCTCGCGGGCGAGGTAGCCGTGGAGGTTCATCTGCCCCAGGCCGATGGCGTGGGAGCGTTCGTTGCCCTTGGCCACCGAGGGGACCGACTGGATGTCGGACATGGTGGACACGGCGGTCAGCGCGCGGATCGCCGTCTCGATGGACAGGCCGAAGTCCGGCGAGTCCATGGTCTTCGCGATGTTCATGGAGCCGAGGTTGCAGGAGATGTCCTCACCGACCTCGGCGTAGGTCAGGTCCTCGTTGTACTGCGAGGCGGAGGAGACCTGCAGGATCTCGGAGCAGAGGTTGGACATGGTGATGCGGCCGGCGATCGGGTTCGCGCGGTTCACGGTGTCCTCGAAGACGATGTACGGGTAGCCGGACTCGAACTGGATCTCCGCGAGGGTCTGGAAGAACTCGCGCGCGTTGATCTTGGTCTTCTTGATCCGGGCGTCGTCCACCATCTCGTGGTACTTCTCCGTGACGGAGATCTCGGAGAACGGCTTGCCGTAGACACGCTCCACGTCGTACGGGGAGAAGAGGTACATGTCCTCGTTGCGCTTGGCCAGCTCGAAGGTGATGTCCGGGATGACCACGCCGAGGGACAGGGTCTTGATGCGGATCTTCTCGTCCGCGTTCTCACGCTTCGTGTCCAGGAAGCGATGGATGTCCGGGTGGTGCGCGTGCAGGTACACGGCGCCGGCTCCCTGGCGGGCGCCGAGCTGGTTCGCGTAGGAGAAGGAGTCCTCGAGCAGCTTCATCACGGGGATGACGCCGGAGGACTGGTTCTCGATCTGCTTGATGGGGGCACCGTGCTCACGGATGTTGGTGAGCGAGAGGGCCACGCCGCCGCCGCGCTTGGACAGCTGCAGGGCGGAGTTGATGCCGCGGGCGATGGACTCCATGTTGTCCTCGATGCGCAGCAGGAAGCAGGAGACGAGTTCGCCGCGCTGCTTCTTGCCTGCGTTGAGGAAGGTCGGGGTGGCGGGCTGGAAGCGGCCGGCGACCATCTCGTCCACGAGGTGCTCGGCCAGGGCCTGATCGCCCTGGGCGAGGTGGAGGGCCACCACGGAGACCCGGTCCTCGTAGCGCTCGAGATAGCGCTTGCCGTCGAAGGTCTTCAGCGCGTAGGAGGTGTAGAACTTGAAGGCGCCGAGGAAGGTCGGGAAGCGGAACTTCGCCTTGTAGGCACGGTCGAACAGGCCCTTGACGAACTCGAACGGGTACTGCTCGAAGGTCTCGGACTCGTAGTAGTCGTTCTCCTGCAGGTAGGTCAGCTTCTCCTCGAGGTCGTGGAAGAAGACCGTGTTGTTGTTGACGTGCTGCAGGAAGTACTGCCGCGCGGCGGCGTGGTCGGCCTCGAACTGGATCTTGCCGTCGGGGCCATACAGGTTCAGCATGGCGTTGAGCTCGTGGTAGCCCAGACCCTGCCACTCCGGCGGCAGGTGCTTGGCCTGCTGGATGAGGTCCTGCTCGGTGACGGTCATCAGAAGATCCCTTCCAATCCTTCGCGGACGCGGGTCACGTCGTCCGACGTGCCCATGAGTTCGAACTTGTACATCAGGGGCACCTGACACTTGCGGGCGATGATGTATCCCGCGAGGCAGTACCCCTCGTTGAAGTTGGTGTTGCCGCTGGCGATCACGCCCTGCAGCAGCCTCCGGTTCCCCTCGACGTTGAGGAACTTGATCACCTGCTTGGGGACCGCCCCCTTCCCGTCTCCCCCGCCGTAGGTGGGGGTGAGCAGGACGAACGGGGCGGTGGCCTCCAGCGTCGGCTCCTTCGTGATCAGGGGCAGCCGCGCCGTCTGACCCTCGGGCAGGGCGAGCTTCTGGACGAAGCGGTGCGTGTACCCGGACGCCGAGGAGAAGTAGATGAGCCGGGCGTCCGTGGGGACGAGTCCCTGCGCTGCGGAAGATCGGATGTGGTGGGGGTCCTCGACTCGGGTCATCTGCACCACGTTGCCACTCAAGCGACTGAGGTGGCGGCGGCCTGGGCCAGCTCCTCGATCTTGTCCGGGCGGAAGCCGGACCAGGAGTCGGACTCGGTCATGACGACCGGTGCCTGCATGAAGCCGAGGGCACGAACCTGCTCCAGGGCCTCCGGGTCCTGGGACATGTCGACGGTCTTGTAGGCGATGCCCTTCTTGTCCAGCGCACGGTAGGTGGCGTTGCACTGCACGCAGGCCGGCTTGGTGTAGACGGTGACGGTCATCTGTATCCCTTTGCTTCTCATCCGACGGGCCCCGACTGGGGCTCACACCGGTCCCGGAGCGGAATCCGGGGATTCGTGCTTTCGTTCCCGTCGATACTACATGTGGTGATCGGCGGGCGCGAGCATCCCTAGATGTAGTGCTTACACGGATGTCATTCATCGTTCACACTCTCTCCACACCCCATCCACATTCCCGGCCGACCACGATCCGCGCGAACACGCGGATCGGGCCGCTTCGACCCCACGCTGTCCACAGCCGGTGGACGGGCACAGTGCACATCTGCACACGCCTTTCAGCGATGTCCACCACTCGAAACGTCGGCGTGTCTGCATGGTCCGAACACTAGATGTAGGCCCGGACAGGACAAGAACTCCACCGCGGCGCCGATCGACCCTCCGCCCTCAGCCGAGGACTGACCACGCTCCGCCCCTCCCGATCGTCGGCGGGGCCGGACAGGGACGGCCGAGGGCCGCCGCCGCGGCTCCCATCAGCTCACGACGACGGCCCTTCCGTCTTCGACCGGCGGCGAGGGGCACACACCACGCGCTCGACGCGATCTGTCTCATCCCTCTGCCTTCGACGGGCGGCGCGGGGAATCGCCTCTCCCGCCGGATTCGTGACGGCGTGGCCCTCAGGCCATGCCGAACCTGCGGCGCAGCGCCACCAGGCCGGTCGCCCCGCCCAGACCTGCCAGCGCGAGGCCGCCGGCAGCGGAGCCACCGGTCTCCACCTTGTCCGGGACGGTGTGACCGTCGTCCGCCGGCTCGTTCGGGTCCTCGGGCTGCGTGTCCCGCAGGAGAAGCTGCGGCGTCATGTCCTTCTTGTCCTCGGCGCTCATGCCGGCCACCGGGACCGCGCCGTCCAGCGTCGCGTCGTAGGTCTTCTGGGTCATCGGGTCGATCAGGCTGAGCCTCCTGTAGGTCTTGCCGTCCGGGCCGACGCCCTCGGCCTCGATCCAGCTCAGGTCCGACTCTCCGGACAGGGTGCTGACGTTGGTCCCGTAGTGTCTGCCGGATTCGAACCCGTGCAGCGGGAACACGCTCGGCGTGTGCTCGGTCCACTCGACCTCGTCGGCGGGCACATAGTGCGTCCCGGTGGCGGTGGCGTCGTCGCTCTGCCAGCGGAACGGCATCCACTCGCGGACGTCGCTGGTGAAGGCCCAGCCGCCGCCGTCGAGGAAGCCGCGGTCGTTCATGTTCATGGGGACCGCGGTCCAGTGGACGTCGATCCAGAGCGGCCCGGACTCGGTGTTGGTGTTCTCGCACCGGTGGTCCACGGGCGTGCCGCCCTTCGCCATCTCCAGGGTCGCCACCACCTCGGCGGTGCCGTCGACCGTGACGGTGACGTCCACCTCGCCGACGTGGCTGGTGTCCGTGCCCTCCTCGAGCCCGAGCGCGTCGCCGAGGTCACTGGTCCACACGGTGCCGACCGGGCCCTCGAAGCTGAACGGGACCTCCACCGGCTCGGTGTCGGCGCCGCGGGGCACCGCGGTGACCGTCACCTGGTCCGCGGCGACGGCGCCCTCCTGACCGGGACCGCGCTGCAGTGCGAACACGATCTGGTGGGCGCTGCGCAGTCGCCCGGTGGAGTCGGGCTCGCCGACGCCCTTGCCCGTGGTGGAGCCCACGAAGCAGCCCCAGACGGCGGGGTCTCCGATCCCACCCACCGAGCCGGGTTCCGGGTTGCCGCCCTGGGTGCCGGCGGTCTCGGCACCGGCTCCCGGTGCCAGCATTGCTGCGGTCAGGGCCAGCGCCCCCATGCCGAGGGCGGTGCGGTGGCCGATGGTCGTCGCGCGGGTCATGATGCTTCACTCCCATGGATGTGCGTGTGACCGCGGCCGGCCTGGCGCGGCCGAAAGGAACGTGCCCCATGTCACATGTCCCCTCCGCGTCACAGCCTACGAATCCGGTGAGCAGATGCCAGGGGAACACCGACATCGCAACAGCCCTGTCACCCACGACACAGAATGGTCACGCCCGGTCCGTCTCCCGCGCGATGAGCCTCGCCAGCGGTCCGCCGCGCTTCAGGTCCTCGGGCCGCCCACAGGCCACGATCCGGCCGGCGTCCAACACCACCACCTGGTCCGCGGCGTCCAGCCCGGCCGAGGTGTGCGTGGCCTCCACGATCGTCGCCTCCGGCAGCGCCGCGCGCAGGCCGGCGCGCACCGCCGCGGCGGTCTCGGGGTCCAGGTGGGAGGTGTACTCGTCCAGCAGGAGAACCCGCGGGCGGGCCAGCACGGCCCGGGCCACGCCGAGCCGCTGACGCTGCCCGCCGGACAGCCGACGGCCCTGCTCCCCGACCTCGGTGTCCAGTCCCCCGCGCTTCCGCACGGCCTCGGCCAGCTGTGCCGCCTCGAGCGCCTCCCACAGCCGATCGTCGCCGGCCCGGGGCGCAGACAGCCGGAGGTTCTCGGCGATGCTGCCGCGGAACAGCGTGGTCTGCTGGGTCACGTAGTGCGTGGCCGTCCTCAGGTCCTCCAACGCCACGGCGGACACCGGAACCGCGACCCCCTCGGCCCCGGTCAGCGCGACCGTGCCAGCCGTGGCGTCGTCATGTCGGGCAAGCAGGCGCAGGATCGAGGACTTGCCGGAGCCCGAGGCGCCCATCAGCGCCGTGTGACTGCCGGCCGGGACCTCGAGCGTGATGCCCGCGAGTGCCGTCGGACGCGCCTCGGCCTCGGACGGATACGCGTAGTCCACGTCCTCCACGCGCACGCCCAAAGACCCCGCGGGCACCGGCACCGGCGTCGGCGGGTCCGCCACGTCGGGGGCCGTCACGGCGATCTGGTGCACACGGCGCGCCGCGGCCATCGAGGCGTCCAGCGTCCCGGCGAACCCACGCACGCCGGCGGTCGCGTCGAACAGCGCCCACACCATCGCGGTGAAGGCGGCCAGCGGCACCAGATCCGCCCCGGACGACGCACCGGCCGCCACTACGGCCGGCAGCGTGGCCAGGGACACCGCCTGGGCGGCGCCCTCCCGTGCCACGGCCCACCGGCCGCGGACGGCGCCGTCGGACTGCAGCGCCTCGTCCAGCGCCGCCGTCTCCTCCAGCCGACGATCCACATGGCCGTAGCCGGTCACCTCGGACATGCCCTGCACCGAGTCGGTGATGTGCTGAGCGATCTCGCCACGCCGCGCGTTGGCCGCGTCGGCTCCGCGCTGACTCGCCCGCACGCCCAGCGCCGGGACCACGACCACGGACAGGCCCAGCCCGACCCCCGCCGCCAGCGCCGCCGGCCCGCCGACCTGCGGTCCCATCACGGCCAGGACCAGCGCGGGCATCGTCACCGCGGTCACCGCCGGTGCCAGGGTGTGCGCGAAGAACACCTCGATCCGGTCGACGTCCTTGGTCGCCCGCGTCAGCAGGTCACCCGAGGAGGCGTTCCGCGCGGCCTGGTGCGCCAGGGGCACCAGCGCGCGGTACAGGCGCACGCGCAGCAGCTCGAGCGCCTTGAACGCCACCCAGTGGCCCAGGAAGTGCTCGAGGTAGCCGGCCACGGCCTTCACCAGGGTCAGCCCGGCCAGCACGCCGATCAGCGTCCACACCGTCCCGGGCAGCCATGCCGGCGTCGGCCCGTCGACCGCCAGGGACGCGATCGCCCCGGCGCCCACGCCCAACAGCGCCGCCGCCGCGGCGAAGTAGACGTGCCGGAACAGCACCGAGCCGGCCAGCGGCCACAGCACCGGGGCCGTGGCGCGGATCAGCCAGCGGCCCACCTCTACCAGCGGGGCCGTCCGCGACTGCGCCGTCGTCGTCATCGCCGCTCCTGCTCCACCCGTCCGCCGCGCACGCGCACGGCACGGCCCGTCACCAGGGCGGGGCGGTGCGTCGCGAGCACCACGGTGGCCCGCTCCCCCAACCGCTCGATCGCCTGCTCGATCACAGCCTCGGACTCCAGGTCGACCTGGCTCGTCGGCTCGTCGAGGATCACCAGGGGTCGGCCGGCCAGGAACGCGCGGGCCAGGGCGATCCGCTGGCCCTGACCGCCGGAGACGCCCAATCCGCGCTCGCCCACGGGTGTGTCCAGTCCCTGCGGCAGCGTGCGCGCCCAGCCCGCCAGGTCCACCTGCTCGAGGGCGTCCCAGAGCTGTTCGTCCGTGGCCCCCGGTGCGGCGATGCGCAGGTTCTGCGCCAACGACGCCCGGAACAGCCACGTGTGCTGCTGCACCACGGCAGAGGCCGCACGCACCTCGTCCTGGGTCGCCGCGGTCAGCGGGACGCCGTTCACGTGCACGGTGCCCGAGGCCGGCAGCAGGTCCCCGGCGATCAGGCCCAGCAGCGTGGACTTGCCCGAGCCCGAGGTGCCCAGCAGCGCCGTGGTCTCCCGTTCGGCCACGGTCAGGTCCACGTCCGTGAGCACCGGCCTGCCCGGCTCGTAGCAGAAGTCCACGCCCTGCACGACGACGGCCCCCTCCTGCGCAGGATCGCCTCGCCTCGGCGCAGGCTCGGCCGGGGACGACGCGGCAGGAGCCGTCTCGGCCGGGGTGCCGGGCCGTCTGGCATCCGGTCTGCCACCGGGGTGAGCGTGCCCGACGGGCACCACGCCGCGGTCCACGAAGGCGGTCATCATCCGTTGCCCGGCCCGACCGGCCATGCCGATGTAGAAGAACCCGCCGATCTGCTTCATCGGCGCGGTCAGCTGAGTCGACAGGAGCACCAGGGCGAGGGCCCCCGCCACGGTGACGGCGCCGTCGTCGTGCCTGACCCAGGCGAGCAACACGGCGGCGGAGACCATGAACAGGGAGAACACGGACTCGGTGACGAACAGGATGAGCTGGTTCCGCGCCAGCAGGGACATGGTGGCCCGTCGGTTCTGCTCGCCGGCGGCCTGAAGGCGGTCGCCCACACGGCCGGCCGCACGCAGGCCCACGAGCGTCGGCAGGCCCTGGATCGCCTCCAGGAACTGGCCGGCCAGCCGCATGCGCATCTCGCGGGACGCGGCGGACACACCCGCCACGAGGCGGCGGAACCCCGTGATCGCCAGGGGGATCACCGGGACCAGCAGGAGCAGCACCAGGGCGGAGAGCCAGTCCACGAAGACCGCTGCCAGCAGGATGGTCAGCAGCGGCGCCAGCACCGCGCCCACCAGGCGGCCGACGTAGCCCTGGCGATACTCGGTCACGCGCTCCACGGAGTCGGTCATCATCGCCACGAGCCGGCCGGTCTGCGCACCGGTGAAGCGCGCCGGGCCGAGGGCGAAGGCACGGCGCAGCAGCGCCCCGCGCAGGCGGCGGGACTCGGCGGCGATGCTGCGCCCCTGGACGGCATGGGAGCCGGCCTCTGTTGCCGCCGCCACGAGCGCTGCCGCCACGGCGGCGGCCACCACGGGGACGGACACCTGCGCGGAACGGTCGAGGGCGTCGGCGAGCAGCCGGCCCACACAGAGCATCACGGCACCGACCGTCACCGTGCGCAGCGCCTCGCAGGCGACCTGGACACGGACGGCCGGCGCACCGGGGGCGAAAAGCGGGTGAGCGGGCATGGGGTCCATCGTAGGTCGACTGCACACCCGGTCCGCGCGGGCCTCAGCAGAGACGCCGCGGGCCCGCGCCGGGTCGGCACGGGCCCGCGGCGTGTGCAACGCCGTCGCCGCCGAGGCTCAGTCGTCGTCGTCCTCGTCGTCGTTCGACGGGGAGTCGGAGTCGGCCGGGCTCGGAGACGGCGAGGAATCCGCGGACCTGTCCGCCCTGCGTCGGTCGCGGTCGTCGCCGTCCTCGCTCTCGTCGCTCTCCGACGGAGACGGGCTGGGCGGGTCCGGCTTGAAGGTGACCGGGCCGTCGTCGTTGTTGATGGAGGCGGGGGCACTCTTCGGGTTCGGCTCGTGGTCACGGCTGCCGCCGATGATCACGCCCATCTCACCCAGCAGCTGCTGGACGTCGTCGATGACGCGGGTCTGGTCCTCGGAGATCTCCTCGGCGAGGTCCTTGGCGTCCTCGTCCTCGCCCTCCTCCACCTGGGTGTTCGCGATCATCACGGAGCCGAAGTGCAGACGGTGCATCTGCATCAGGTACAGACGGCCGGCGTCCTCGTCCGTGGCGGACTCGAGGGCGCGCTTCTCCTCCGAGGTCAGCAGGCCCGCACGGCGGTCCGCGGCGGCCTGCTGGTTGGCCTCCATCAGCTCCTCCTCGGAGGGACCTGTGGCGAAGCCGCTGGGGGTCGGTGTCGGGTTGGCCTCGGCGACGGCCTCGGCGTCTTCCTCGGTCTCCACGCCCCAGTCCTGGAGCAGACCGTCCAGGCGGTCGATCAGCTCGGGACGGCGGTCGGTGACCGCGCGGGCGAACCGGCGCGCCTCCTCGTCCACGCCGTCGCCCTTGTCCAGCAGCAGCTGCGAGTACTCCACGGCCTGACGCTGGTTCCTCAGCATGGTGGACGCGAAGACGATGTCCTGCCGCCGCTGGGCATCCTGGGTCGGGCTCGGCGAGGGCAGGCCGCCCTCGGACGCCGTGGCGGTGGCCGCGGCGGCACGCTCGCGGGCGGACTGGGCGCTGTCCAGGCAGCCGGTCAGACCGAACGCCAGCGCCACGGAGCCGAGGCCGACCGCGAACGTCCGGAGGGGACGGCGGAAGGCGGGGCGGATGCTCGGCTGCTGCATGGCGGGGTTCCTCTCGGCTGGCGGGGCCGACGCATCGACGTGCGGCCCCGACGGCGGATACGCCGCCGTTCACTGGAAACGGTACGTCGTGACACCCGCCCGGGGAAAACGGCGCGCCCGGTCCGCGACCGTCCGGTTCAGGCGATCCGGGTCGCCTGGACCACCCAGTTGTCCACGGAATGTCCGGTCATGCCGGAGCCCGGGACGAGCTCGCATGTGATGAGCGTGACCTTCCGTCCCGGCTCCTCCAGCTCCCACGCCCAGGCGAACTCCGGGGAGTCGATCAGGTCCCGCTTGCCCATCTGGACCGGGTCCGTGTCCAAGGTGAACTTCGCCTGTGTCCCGTCCTCATAGGTCACCACCACGAGGTCACCCTTGCGGGTCTCCTCCAGGCGGTAGAACACATCCTTCAGCCCAGAGTGGATGACGTGGCCGGTGAGGATGCCCGGATGGGAGGACAGCTCGCCCGGCGTCGTGCTCCACTGGGGCGGCGCGTACCAGCCGACGTTCCGCGGCTCCGGGTTCAGCTCCCCGTCCTCGTCCTGGTGCTCCGGAACGATCGGCGCCCCGATGTACTGCTCCCCTTCGTGGTAGACGTCCACATGCACCGGCGCCGCGGTGATCTCGTCCATCGGCGCGGCCGGCGGACCGGTGGGGGTCGGCGTCGGCGACGGGCTGGGCTCCGGCTCGGCCGAGGCCGATGCCGGGGCTGAGGACTCCGGTGACGCGGCCTCCGAGGAGGTCGGGGCGGCAGGGGTGGAGGCCTCCGAGGACGCAGGGCCGGAGGCCTCCGGTGACGCGGCCTCCGACGACGCCGGGGACTGCGTCGCAGACGGGGCGCCGGCCTCCCGCGTCGGGGTGGCCGACGCCGACGACGGCACGCCGGAGGAGGACGGCGGCGCGCCGGAGGAGGACACGGACGGCGACGCCGTGTCCGAGGCGGGACTGGAGACGGACGGCGACGGCGCCGCCGTCGGGGCCTGGCTGATGGGCACCTCTCCGAAGGCGAAGAGGCCACGGACCGAGAACCAGACCACGGCGAGGCAGGCGAGCAGTGCGACCACCCAGATCGCCCGCTTGACGTTCCTGTGCATCTCGGATCCCCTTCTGCGCTCTGTGGGCTCGCCCGGTCAGGGCCGGCGGTGGTCACGGCGGGCACGGTCGCCGCCGCGGCGGGCCGCCCGCCACGATTCCAGACGATACAGAAGTGTGGCCGCTGCCGAGGGCACGGCCACGGCGGTCTCAGCCGCGGTACCGGTCCCGCAGCCACCCCTGCAGCTGCTGCGCGAGCGCCCGCAGCGTCGCCTCGCCGTAGTGGTCCGGCGCCCAGGCCGCGTGCAGCCCCACGGCGAGGTCGGCACCGCGGGCCGCCAGGTGCAGCGGCACCAGGTCGAAGGCGGGGTCCTCGGTCACCACGGCCACGCCCGCGCCGGTGGCCACGAGCGCCTGCGCCACGCGACCGGAGTTCACCTCCGTCACCTCCGGCACCGTCAGCCCGGCCACCTCGAGCGCCCCGTCCAACACACGGCGGGACTTGAAGGAGCGGGACGGGACCACGAGCCGTTCGCCCGTGAGGTCGTCCACGCTGATCCGTCCCCGCCCGGCCCAGCGGTGATGCGGGGCCACATAGGCCCAGACCGGGGCGTCCACCAATGCCAGGGAGGCCACGGTGTCCGGCGGGGTGGACGGCATCACCACCAGGTCATGGTGCGCCACGGCCTGCGCCAGCGAGTCGTCCAGGTCCGTCTCCACCACCTCCGCGCGCGGCGCGTCCTCGGACAGCGTCGCCACGAACGGGATGACGACGTCCACGAGCGTGGTGCCCGGCGCGGCGAAGCGGACGGACTCGAGCCGCCCGGCCGCCAGCATCTGGACAGCCTGGCCCGCCGCCCGGTGCTCCGCGAGCAGCCGGCGCGCCACCGGGACGAAGGCCTCGCCGGTGTGCGTCAGGCGCAGCCGCGGCCCGCCCCGGGCGAACAGGGACAGCCCCGTCTGCCGTTCGAGGCGCTGCAGCTGGCGGCTCAGCGCCGGCTGCACCACGCCCAGCTGGCGGGCGGCCTCCGAGACCGTCCCGGCCTCCACGGTGCGCAGGAACGCGGACACCAAGGACGGATCCAGCTCGGGCAGGCGCCCCAGGTCTGCATGCTTCATGCCTGCAGAGCATAGGCGCTATGACGGATCATCATTGGACAGCATGGACCGGCGGGCGGAGAATCGCCGCAGGAGAGGACGGCGGCGAGCCTGCGGCGACCGGCCGTCGGCACACTGCACGGCGTGACACCGCCACGCAGCTCCTCCTCCTCGATCAGCACATCCGCACCGACCCCCGTCTGGAGGAACCGCCCGTGAGCACCGCCGAGCGCCCTGCCCTGGAGCAGTCCCGTCACCTGGCCACCGAGATCCCCGGCCCGCGCTCGCGCGAGCTTGCCGCCCGTCAGGCCGCATCCGTCCCGGGCGCCCTCGCCCCGACCATGCCGGTGTACGCGGCCCGCGCGTACGACGGCATCCTCGAGGACGTGGACGGCAACCGCCTCATCGACCTCGGCTCCGGCATCGCCGTGACCTCCGTGGGGGCCGCCGCCCCGGCCGTGGTGGAGAACGTGCAGTCCCAGGTGGCCGAGTTCACCCACACCTGTTTCATGGTCACCCCGTACGAGGGGTACGTGGAGGTGGCCGAGCGCCTCGGTGAGAAGTCCCCGGTCCCGGGCGAGACCCGCACCGCCCTGTTCAACTCCGGCGCCGAGGCCGTGGAGAACGCCGTCAAGGTGGCCCGCGCCTACACCGGCCGCCAGGCCGTCGCCGCGTTCGACCACGCCTACCACGGCCGCACCACCCTGACCATGGCACTGACGGCGAAGCAGATGCCGTACAAGCACTCCTTCGGCCCCTTCGCCCCCGAGGTCTACCGGGTGCCGGGCTCCTACCCGCTGCGCGACGGCGGCCTCGACGGCGTCGCCGCCGCCCAGGCCACCATCTCCGCCCTGGAGAAGCAGATCGGCGCGGACTCCCTGGCCGCCGTGATCATGGAGCCCGTCCAGGGCGAAGGCGGCTTCATCGTCCCGGCCGAGGGCTTCCTCCCGACCGTCGTCGACTGGTGCCGTGAGAACGGCGTCCTGTTCATCGCGGACGAGGTGCAGTCCGGGTTCGCCCGCACCGGCGCCTGGTTCGCCTGCGAGCACGAGGGCATCGAGCCGGACCTGATCACCACCGCCAAGGGCATCGCCGGCGGCATGCCGCTGTCCGCCCTCACCGGCCGCGCCGAGATCATGGACAGCGTCCACGCCGGCGGCCTCGGCGGCACCTATGGCGGCAACCCGGTGGCCTGCGCCGCTGCGCTCGGGGTCTTCGAGACCATCGAGTCGCAGGGTCTGATCGAGGCGGCCCAGAGGATCGAGCAGGTCATCCGCGGCCACTTCGAGCAGAACGCGGACGACCGCATCGGCGAGGTCCGCGGCCGCGGCGCCATGATGGCGATCGAGTTCGTGGACCCGGCCACCGGCGCTCCCGACGCCGAGCTCTGCGGCGCGGTGGCCAAGGCCGTCCGCGAGACCGGCGTCATCCTGCTCACCTGCGGCACCTACGGCAACGTGGTCCGCTTCCTGCCTCCGCTCACCATCTCCGAAGAGCTGCTGCGCGAGGGCCTGCAGGAGGTCACCGACGCCCTCAAGGCCGTCTGAGCCGCCCCTGACCGCCGCCTCCCCTGATGGAGGCTCCCCGACGACGGACTGTCGCCCTCCGACGACGGCGACAGTCCGTCGTCGTCACGGCAGCGCTCGGCGCCCGGCCCCGGCGGACACCGAGCGCCACCGGCGGGCCGGGACGATGTGAGCGGTGCCATGGCCGTCGCCGACGCCCGGAGGCTAGACTTCCCCCTGTTGCGCTGGGGGCCACGGCCGATGCCCGCCGTCCTGCACCTGCGCACCGGTTTTCCCCGACCCACTGGAGCTCCTGCGTGTCCGCACACCGTCCGCCGCACGGCCTGATCGGCCGCCGCACCCTGCTGACCTCCCTCGCCGCCGCCTCGGGCCTCGTCCTGTCCGGCTGCGCCCAGGGCGGACGAGGTTCCACCACCGGTGCAGCCGTGGCCTCCCCGAGTTCCCCCGAGTCCTCGAGCTCCCC